>CAUCXP010000101.1 GCA_958446785.1 uncultured Collinsella sp.
TCCAAGTGGACGAAAACGGGATTCCGCTATTTCCAGTAGGACTGAAGGAGGAAGCCAGCCTCTATGTCCTCCCCGACGGGCGTTACCTCCCCTGCGGGGTCTACAGGACCGCGGACGGCGGTTCGATCATTTATGAGCCATCCGAACTAAGCTTCTTCGGGCAGATGCTTGCTCAATTCAAAGAGAACTAGAGGCTTGATTGCCCGTTAGATCGACACTGCTCCAAGCCATGGGGCGGGTAGGATGTCTCCCGCCGCGGCCTGTGAGGTAGAATTACGACTGCCGCGGAATCCGCCTGCGGGCAACGCTCCGATCTCCGATTGGGGTGAAGCCTATGAACTTGTTTCTTGAAATCCTGCGCCTCTCGATGTATGTAACCGGCATCGTCCGGAACCTCTACTCGATCTGGCGGGAATATAAGCAGTAACGGATAGCGAAGGGAGTCATGCAAAGGGCCGGTCGCACCCGGCCCTTTAGACGATAGTACCTGCGTTGCCCGCGCTTCCAAAGTTGACCGACTGAGGAGCGGGTTCCGCGGCACATCCTGATTTTACCCAGTGGCAAGGCTCTTTTACAGCCGTTCCACCGTTTATTTACATCCGCCAATCAAGACGAGGCTACTACGCGCCTTTATTACACACGATGTTTTCAGCCTGGTATAAACAAGTTCAATAATAGAATGCAAATCCAACCATCGTGTCTGATTACGAAAGGATTTTTGCCTTTTCTGCAGCAAACTCTTCCTCGGTAAGTACTCCACTCTCACGCAGTGCTGCAAGCCTCTCAAGCCTTGCAACTACATCAACCACTATCCGCCAGCGTCTCAATAGTCTGTGAAACCTGCGGATACCGCTCGAGCTCCTTCGATAGGGCATCGACTATCTTGGCAATATTCTTTGCATTTTTGCCCCCGTTTAATACGTTTGCCCTGACCTTAGATGACGACTTGACAGTAACGCCAGATCCGCCTTCAACTGGAACAACCGAAATACTGATATTTTCGCCCCAAGACCAAAGGCTCATACCAATCTCGGCTGCAACTGTTCTTGTTGTGGGCGATGCACTATCAACTTTTACTTTAGGCAGCTTTTCCATAGCTGCCTTCAAGGCATTAAACGTGTCGTCAGGAGAATACGGTACCTGAAGCTGAAGCTGCTGATCCGCAAAACCCATAATCTGGCCTCCGCTTCTTACAAGATTAAGGCTATCGACAATGGTAGCACGTTCCCAGCAGTCTTAAGTTCGTCTCATGACCTTGCGATGCAGCCCGACGCCCCGGCACCACTCCCCTACTTACCAAAAATCGCAGCGAACAATCCCTTGCGTTTGGGCTTTTCTTCTCGGTAAGAACCCTCGGCGACCGCTGCCACCTGATGCTGCTGCTCGCCGCCTCCACGGCGCACGATCTGGTACAGAAACGGCGACTTAACGTATTTGACCTCGATGGGCGTGGCGTGCACGGTGCTCTCGCCGGACAGATGCAGGCTCGGGTTGAGCGATGCCACCACATGCGTCTCGCGCTTGTCGCTAAACACCACCGCGGCCGCGCGGCCCGTCTGGCCGTTCACGGCGATGCGCACCTGCTCACCGTCGCGGCTGTCCGTTGCCGGACGGTCGACAAAGTATACCGGCACCATCATCAGGCCGTCCTTATGCTTGCGGGCCTTGCGCGCCCAGGTGCGGATGCTCTTTTTATTGAGCCCCAGCACCGCCTCGGCGTCGTTGCCGGCAATGTCGAGCGCCAGCTTATCAATGACCACCTGGTCCTTGGTAGACGCATCGACGGAGACGACGCGGAAAGCGCCTTCCTGCATGGCGGGATCGAACGAACCGACCTTGGCAAAGTCCCACGGCTCCAAAATGCCCATGAGGCGAACGTCCAGGTAGTTTGCCCGCGGATACGCCCAGTCGAGCACCTCGTAGTACACCAGGGTTTCCTTGCTCAGGCCCTTGCCCGGGAAGCTCGCCATCATGCGCAGATCCGCGAGCGCCATGGGGAAGTAGAAGAGCATCATGTCGTTTTGAATCGCGTCTTCCACGTCGTGCCCGGCAAAGGCGTCGGGGTACTGGCGCACCAGCTGCAGCGCGTTGGCACGTGCCTGCTGCGGTGAGATTTCGCAAGGAATACCCTGCTCGGGTACATACTCCGCGCCAACGCCCATGGTCAGGCGCTTGCTAAAGGTACCGGGCTTGAGCAGGTCGGCAACGCCGATCTTATTGCCGCAGGACGGGCACTCAAACACGCGCTGAGTGGACTCGCCTTCAAAGGACGCGCCGCAGAAGGGGCAGGGAATGCTCACGTGCGTGGCTTCTTGGAACTCCTGCGCCGTGCCGCGGTCCTCCCATAGCAGATGCTCCAGAACCGACTGATTGCGCCAGTGCGAATTAAAGAAATACCAGTCCGGGTCCTCCGGGCGCTCGAGCTGCGACACATGGGTGAGCTTAAGTAGCCCATCGACAACCGTCAGCGGCGCATGGCGAATGCCCAAAGCGCTCTTGGGCTCCCCCGCATCGGCCTGCCACGGAACGACCGTGCCGCAATAGGCGCACTCAAAGCTGCGTTTAGCCTGGTGTGAGTACATAGGGCCGCCGCAGTTTTGGCATTTAATGGCAAACATCTCGTCCATGGAAGCGTCCTCCTTTGCACAGGGGCTGTCGACATTAAGTATGTCGAGCAAACTGGCACATGCCCATACCCATGTGGCCCAAAATGGACCACCCAGGCAGACGGGAAGGCCTGCTCGTTAGCGCGGGCAGACCATTGCTGCATTTTCTGAGCACCGGCGCACGGTGCGCCCATGCGAGCTACACTATCCCCTTAAACATGATTGTGAGGACGACCGCTATGCTATTTGTAAATCGGCTGGTACATACGCTTGTTCCCGGCAGCGAGGGCGAGCCGGTCGATACCTCCTGCCGCACCAACGCGGGCTTCGCCGCAAGCCTCATCTGCATTGGCCTCAACATCACTCTGTGCCTGGCCAAGGGCATCGCGGGCCTGCTCGCCGGCTCTGTCTCGC
Source organism: uncultured Collinsella sp. (assembly GCA_958446785.1). Classification (GTDB taxonomy): domain Bacteria; phylum Actinomycetota; class Coriobacteriia; order Coriobacteriales; family Coriobacteriaceae; genus Collinsella. The sequence continues at coordinate 3,021 of CAUCXP010000101.1, forward strand.
TCATCGCCGACGCCTTCAACAACCTCTCCGACGCCTCGAGCAACATCGTGAGCCTGCTCGGGTTCCGCCTTGCCAGCCGCCCGGCAGACGAAGGCCACCCCTATGGCCACGGCCGCTACGAGTACCTCGCCGGTCTGTTCGTCGCCGTCCTGGTTTGCGCCGTCGGCATCAACCTGATCCTCGAGTCGGTCACCAAGATCATCAAGCCCTCCCCCACCGCCTACACGCTGGTCTCCCTAGCCGCTCTCGTCTTGTCCATGCTCGTCAAATTCTGGATGGCCGCATTCAACCGCGCGCTGGGCAACCGTATCGATTCCGAAACACTCATTGCCACGGCGCAGGACTCCAAAAACGACGTCATCACCTCGGGCTCGGTCTTAGCGGCGGCGCTTATTTCGCAAACGACCGGCTTTGACCTCGACGGCTGGGCGGGCTTGGGTGTGGGCATCTTCATCTGCATCAGCGGCATGGGCCTAGTGCGCGACGCCATCAGCCCGTTGCTGGGGCAAGCGCCCGATCCCAAGCTCGTCCAGGCAATCCGCGACAAGATCATGTCCTATCCGCAGGTCTTGGGCACACACGACCTGATGGTGCACGACTACGGCCCCGGTCGTCAGTTTGCCAGCGCCCACGTGGAGATGCCCGGCGAGGGCGACGCATTTGAGCACCACGAGATCCTAGACACCATCGAGCACGACATCAAGCGCCAGATGGGCATTGGCATCACGTTGCACTGCGACCCCATCGCCACCACCGGCGACGACCTACGCGGCTGGGTCAAGCGTGGCGTTACGCAGATCGATCCCGCGCTCTCCATCCACGACCTGCACGAGCACGACGGGTTCGTTTCGTTTGACCTTGTGCGTCCCGACGGCTTTGACATATCCGACGAGGAGCTGCTGGAGCTCGTCACGCGCATCGTGCACGAGCGCCGACCCAATGCCTCATGCGTCGTTACGTTTGACTCGGGCTTTAGCTCGCCCGACCGTCCGGCCGAGCAGCTGTAGCCCGCTTAACAGCTAGTTTCCCTGCGTGCCCGAGATGCCGTTTTGTAGGGCGTTCCAGGCATCCGTCGCCATGCCGCCCAAGTTCTGAGCGGTGTCGCCCAGGTTCTGGGCCGTGTCGCCCAGCTCTTGGGCCTTATCCCCAAGCTCCTGTGCCTTGTTGCTCAAGTCCTCCAACGTATTGGAACTCGAGCTGTCGGTACCGCTTTGGCCGTCGGGTGAGTTGCCCGAGCTATTCTTGTGCGTGAGTTGAATTTCGAGGTTGCCGCTGTCGTTATAGTAAGCAGAAGTAACGACCCAGTTGGCATCGATGACGGGCGTTGAGCCATCATCAGTCAGGACCACGGCATTCGAAAGATTGGCGCCGCGCGACTTGAGGAGCTTCTTGGCGTTGGACCAGTACTGCCCCGGGATATCGCTCAGATCGACGGTGCTAGACGAGGCGGACTCGGTTTGCTCGGCAGCGGTATCAGCCGTTGAACTCCCTCGCTTGTTGAGCATGCCCGACACAATGGCAAACACAACCGACAGCGCAAAGAAGATCGCCAGCACGATGAGGATCTTCTTGATCACGCTCGACGAACGCGACGGCTTCTTCTCCTCGTCCTCGCCATATTGCGGAATCGACTTGGGGTACTCGCGATACGGCTCGCGCGACTCGTAGCGAGGCTGCGCCGTGCGAGGCATATACGTCGTCTGCTGAGGCTGCGGAATGGGATTTTGCGGCAGGTCATCATAGGGATTCGGCGTCGAGGCGGCATAAGAATCCTGCGGCGCGTAATCAAACGGGTCCGGAGCTGCGTCGCCATAGGAGCCTTGCGAAGATACAGCATAAGAATCCCGCGCTGTGTCGCCATAGCCCATAACCCGGGTTGGCTCGGCAGAAGGCTGCGTCGCGGCGGGGTCGGTATAACCGGGGTTGGGAACAACGCGGGTCGCATCGGCGCTATCGCCAGCCTGCGCGGAACCGTAGCCGCCCATCACGGTTGTCTTGTCCTGATCCATGCAACGATTCCTTTCCGTCGCCCGTAAGCATCAAGTTATCCATGCATTCTACCCGCGCAAAAGCCCATGATGGGCAAAGCCCGTCGGTATCTACAAGACAAGCGCGGCTAGAAACAAAAGCCCCGCCGTGCTGTGGGGCACGGCGGGGCGGACAGGCGGCAATAACGTCGCTCTTGCCTAGAACAGACCGGTGATGTTGCCGTCGTTGTCGACGTCGATGTTCTCGGCCGCGGGCACCTTGGGCAGGCCCGGCATGGTCAGAACACTGCCGGTCAGCGCGACCACAAAGTGGGCGCCGGCAGAAACCTTGAGCTCGCGCACCGTGATGCGGAAGTTCTCGGGAGCGCCCAGGGCCTTGGCGTTGTCGCTAAAGCTGTACTGCGTCTTGGCGACGCACACCGGCAGGTTGCCAAAGCCGTTCTCGCGCAGCTCGGCGAGCTGGCGCTTGGCGGCCGGCGTAAAGTCAACGCCGTCGGCGCGGTAGACCTTGGTGGCAACGGCCTCGAGGGCATCAGCGACATCAGCGCCGTCCTCATAGGCAAACTTGAGCTCGCTCGGCTGCTCAATCAGACGCATGACCTCATCGGCAAGCTCGAGCGCGCCCTCGCCGCCCTTGGCCCAGACCTCGGAAAGCTTAACGTTGACGCCGAGCTTCTGGCACTCGGACTCGATGAGCGCAAGCTCGGCCTCGGTGTCCGCCGGGAAGCGGTTGATGGCGACTACGCAGGGCAGACCATAAACGTTCTGGATGTTGTCGACGTGACGCAGCAGGTTGGGCATGCCGGCCTTGAGTGCCTCGAGGTTCTCCTCGTTGAGGTCGGCCTTGGCGACGCCACCGTTGTACTTCAGCGCACGAGCGGTCGCGACGACCACGACGGCGCTGGGGCGAACGCCCGTCATACGGCACTTGATGTCGAGGAACTTCTCGGCACCCAGATCTGCACCGAAGCCGGCCTCGGTAA
>CAUCXP010000102.1 GCA_958446785.1 uncultured Collinsella sp.
GCGAGGTCAAGAATTGGTTCACCATCAACGAGCTCATCAGCCTCTCGCACTCCCAATACATCCAAGGCAACTTCCCGCCCAACCATCACTTTGATGTGACGAGCGGCATCCAGAGCCAGCACAACGAGCTCGTTGCCCACGCCCGCGCCGTCAACCTGTATAAGGATCTTGACGAGACCGAGCACCTGGGCGGACGCATTGGCATGGTCAACGTCCTGACGCCGGCATATCCTGCCACCGACTCGCCCGCCGACCAGCACGCCGCCGACCTGTACAACGCCTTCTACACCGACTTCATCATGGACGGCGCCTTCCTGGGTCACTACTCCGCGCGCACCCTCTCACTCATCAACGAGATTCTGCGTGCCAACAACGCCACACTTACGGTTGAGGACAGCGACATGGAGGAGCTCGCCAAGGCGGCGCCCCGCAACGATATGTTCGGCCTCAACTACTATCAGTCGGCGTTTATCGCCGCATACGATGGCGAGTCCACCAACAGCTTTACCGGCACCGGAGACAAGGGCACCTCGTGCTTTAAGTTTAAGGGCGTCGGGCAGCAGGTCGATATGCCGGGTATCCCCACCACCGACTGGGATTGGCTCATCTACCCGCAAGGCCTCTACGACACGCTCAAGCACATCAGCGCCACCTATCCCAACCTCCCCGTCATCTATATCACCGAAAACGGCCTGGGCCACAAGGACCCCGAGCCCGACGCAAACGGCATCGTCGCCGATCCCGAGCGCATCGACTTTGTCGACCAGCACATGGAGAAGGTGCTCCAGGCGCGCGCCGAGGGCGTCGACGTCCAGGGCTACTTTATCTGGAGCCTGCAGGACCAGTTCTCGTGGGCCAATGGCTATAACAAGCGCTACGGCCTGTTCTACATCGACTTCGACACGCAAAAACGCTACATCAAGCAGTCGGCACTCTGGTACAAGGAGCTCGCCGACACCATGGCGGACGCGCAGTAGCGCATCGCCTCGCTTTCTCCCGAGAAGGGAGCGGCCCTATGCGATACAAACCCAGCCGCTCCCCTCTCTCCCCCTGGGACCGACCCCGCCTGCACCCGGGCTTTTAGCAAGCGGGAGACCATATAGGTTTTCAACGTCCATGCCATTAAGATTTCATGCAAAGAGGAGCGTGAACTATGGAATCGATCGTTAAGTTCTTGGAGAAAGGTCAGCCGTACTTCGACAAGGTCTCTAAGAACATCTACCTTCAGGCCATTAAAGACGGCTTTTTGGCAGCAATGCCCATCATCCTGTCTTCTTCTGTCTTCCTGCTTATTTCAACCCTGCCGGGCGTTGTCGCCACGGTCGGCGGCTTTACGCTGCCCGACTGGTGGAACGTCGACGTCGTGAACTTCTGCAACAAGGTTTACAACTTCACGATGGGCGTCGTGGGCATCATGGTCGCCGGCACCACCGCAAGCGCGCTGACCGGCTCCAAGAACCGCCGCATGCCTGCCGGCAAGGCCATCAACGCCACGAGCACCATGGTCGCCGCCATGTGCGCTATGCTCATCTTGGCCGTTACCCAGACGAGTGCCAAGATCGACGGCGCCGATGTCTCGGTGTTCTTTACCGACAACATGGGCACCAAGGGCCTGCTGAGCTCCTTTGTCGCCGCATTTGCCACGGTCAACATCTATGCCTTCTGCATTAAGCGAGACATCACCATCAAGCTGCCCAAAGAAGTCCCCGGCGCCATCGCCCAGAACTTCCGCGACATCTTCGCCTTCAGCTTCTCCATCCTGTTTGTCGCCGTCATCGACGTTATCTGCCGCACCTGCTTGGCCGTCCCGTTTGCCAACGTCATCTCCACGCTGGTGAGCCCGCTGTTCGCCGCCGCCGATTCCTACGCCGGCCTCGCCCTCATCTGGTTCATGATCCCGCTGTTCTGGTTCATGGGCATCCACGGCCCCTCGGTCGTTAAGCCTGCCCTCAACGCCGCGCTGTTTGGCAACATCACTACCAACCTCGCCACGCTGCAGGCCGGCGGTCACCCCGCCCTCGCCCTGACCGAGAACTTCGGTAACTACATCGGCGAACTCGGCGGCACCGGTGCCACGTTCATTGTCCCGATCATCTTCCTGCTCTTTATGCGCTCCAAGCAGCTCAAGGCCGTCGGCAAAGCCTCTGTCGTACCCGTGATGTTCGCCGTCAACGAGCCGCTGCTGTTCGCCGCGCCCATCATCCTCAACCCGTACTTCCTGATCCCGTTCCTGTTTGCCCCCGTGGCCAACGTCCTCATTGGTAAGTTCTTCATCGACTTTTTGGGCATGAACGGCTTTATCTATGCCATGCCGTGGGCACTCCCCGGACCGATCGGCACCTTCATCGACACCAACTTCCAGCCGATCTCTCTGGTCCTGGTTGTCGTCCTGCTGGTCGTTGACTTCTTGATCTACTACCCGTTCTGCAAGGCCTACGACAACGTCCTGTGCGAGCAGGAGGCCGAGACCCTGGCCGAAGAAGAGGCCGAGGAGACCAAGGCCGTCAAGACCGCTGCCGCCCCCGCCGTTGAGGCTCCCGTTGTCGAGACCGCTTCTGCCACTGAGGCCTCCGCAGCTCCGTCCGCCCTTAAGGGCAAGGACCTGAGGGTTCTGGTTCTGTGCGCTGGCGCCGGCACCTCTGCACTGCTCGCCAACGCGCTTAAGGAAGGCGCCGACGAGCTGGGCATCGACATTACCGCCAACGCCGGTGCCTACGGCAGTCACTACGCCATCATGGACCAGTACAACGTCATCGTCCTGGCTCCGCAGGTTCGCACCTATTACAACGAGATGAAGGCCGACACCGACCGCCTGGGCATCACGCTGCTGTCGCCCAAGGGCAAACAGTACATCGACCTCACTAAGGATCCCAAGGGTGCCGTCGCCTGGATCGAGGAAAACCTCGAGGCATAAGACACTGACGCTACCTACCGCTCGCAGACAAAAAATGGCCCGTGCATCGATGTGTGATGCGCGGGCCATTTTGTTTAGACCGCACCCGTCCTCCTGTTCATCTCAATCTGTAACATCTAGCCGAGTTTTTCGGTCCAAGCTGTTACAGATCGAGATGAACGCACAGGCCAAGCCGAAAATCTCAATCTGTAACATGTAGACCGCTTTTGACCGCTTAGATGTTACAGATCGAGACAAACAGAATATGCCGGACCGAATTGTCTAAATCTGTAACAACTAGCTGAGATTTTCGGCCCTACCTGTTACAGATTTAGACGAACAGGCCGAGCAAGTCTACGCCCGCAGGTCCTTTACGCTGGAACGCTCGACCAACACGCCCGAGACGAGCGTGCGGCTTCTTGAGCTCGGAGCCCCAAGACCTGCGACGACCTCGTTAAGCGCACGGATGCCCAGCTCGCAGTGGCGAAACTTCACCGACGTCAGAATCGAGTTGGGAATCGTCTTGTAGAGCTCATCGTCGAAGCCGATCACGGACACGTCGTCGGGCACACTGAGTCCTTTGTCATGTAGAGCCATCATCACACCATTTGCCATGCAGTCGTTAGCAGCGAGGATCGCCGTGCAATCGGGTTTATCAGCAAGCACAAGGCCCGCGGCATAGCCACTATCCGCATTCCAATCGCCTTGCAGAGGCTCGGGCGGCTCAATGCCACGCGTCTCGAGTGCCGCACGCCAACCTTTCATACGGCACTGGCTCGACAGCGACTCTTTCTTACCAGAGACGAAGTACACGTTCTTGTGCCCGCGATTCAAGAAGTACTCGCATGCCATGCGCGCACCACCCTCTTGATCGTCACTAACGGTAGAGCAGGTAGGATGCTCCATCGGCGTGATAATCACCGTCTTGAGGTCCTTCGGTGCCTCAAACGTATCAAAGTCGTCGACCATCTGGCGCAGATTGAAGATCATGCCATCAACAGGCAGCTGCGACATCCTGCGCGCTGCATCGGCAAGGGTCATCTTCTCCCCTGCCCGCTTTTTGATCATCGTCAGCGCAAAACCACGCTCTTCGGCGGCATCGGCGATACCGTCAATCATGTCCACGGCGCCGCCCGACAAGTGAAACAGCACCACGCCGATACACCCGTAACGGCCCAACTTGAGCGAACGCGCGGCAAAGTTGGTTCGAAACCCGAGCGCCTCCATTGCGGAATGGACTTTATCGCGCGTCGACTCGCGCACGCTATCGGGCTCATTGATCACACGCGACACCGTCTTGAGGGAAACACCCGCGGCAACCGCCACATCGTTCATTGAGACGCTTTTCTTGTCCATCGTTGCCACTGCTTCTCCAGTCGGTTCCCTATCGATCGTTCTTTGCGTTCTAGCATACACTACCTGCCCGACTGACAAATCACCCGTTTATCGGACAATATCGACCGTTCACCCGTAAATCCTTGTTGCTCTTCCAAAAATGTCTTACGTTGTCATTAACGAAATGTCCTACGTTGTCATTTCGCAATGCCTTCCTTAAGCAGGAAGGTTTCCGGGCAGTCCTGACCATCCATCGACGACCAGTTCCATCCACATGCATCGCGCATCAAGCAGCAAAGGAGCTCTATGGACGCCATCGTAAAGATGCTCGAAAAGCATCAACCGTTCTTTGAGAAGATCTCAAGGAACATCTACCTCCAGGCCATCAAAGACGGATTCCTTGGGTGCATGCCCATCGTCCTCACCTCTTCGATCTTCCTGCTGATCGCCACGCTTCCCGGCGTGGTTGGCATCGCGCTGCCCCAACCGCTCATCGACTGGTGCAACAAGCTGTACAACTTCACCATGGGCGTCATGGGCATCATGGTCGCCGGCACCACTGCCAAGAACTTTACGGCTTCTATGAACCGTCGCATGCCCGCCGGCAAAGTGCTCAACGACGGTTCCACCATGGTGGCCGCCCAGTGCAGCATGCTGTTGCTCGCAGTCACGCAGTTCACCACCAAGCTCAACGGCTCCGAGCTTTCGGTCTTCGATTGCACCAGCATGGGTACACGTGGTCTGTTCTCGGCCTATATCGCCGCGTTCATTACCGTGTGGGTCTATAAATTCTGCGTCTCGCGCGATCTGACCATTAAGCTGCCCAAGGAGGTCCCGGGCGCCATCGCTCAGAACTTCCGCGACATCATCCCCTTTGGCGGCGCCGTCATCATCTGCGGCATCATCGATGTCATCGTGCGCAACCTCATGGGCGTTCCGTTCTCCGAGCTGCTTATCAAACTGCTCTCCCCGCTCTTTACCGCTGCAGAAACCTATCCTGGCCTCATCCTTATCCAGGCAGCCACCGCGTTCTTCTGGTTCATCGGCGTCCACGGCCCCTCGATCGTCCAGCCGGGCATCGACCCCATCCGTCTTGCCAACCAGGCCGAGAACCTGCAGGTTCTGCTGGCAGGTGGCCACCCCGCTCACTCCCTCACCTTTAACATGTCACTCGTGGGTGAGTTCGGCGGCACCGGCGCCACGTTCATCGTGCCACTTCTGCTGATTCTCTTTATGAAGTCCAAGCAGCTCAAAGCCGTCGGTAAGGCCTCGATTGTTCCTGTTGCCTTTGCTGTCAACGAGCCGCTGCTCTTTGGCGCGCCGATGATCCTTAACCCCTACATGCTCGTCCCCTTTGTTGCCGCCGGTTGCGTCAACGTGAGTGTTGCCAAGTTCTTTATCGATAATGTGGGCATGAACGGCTTCTCCTTCGTGGTGCCTTGGGCTACCCCTGCCCCCATCGGCATCTTCATCACCACGAACTTCCAGCTTATCGCCCTGGTATTTGTCGCGATTATCATCTTGCTGGACGCCATCATCTACCTGCCGTTCTTGAAGGCATACGATCAGCTGCTCTGCGACCAGGAGGCCGAGCGCGCCGCCGAGCTGGGTCTCGAGTCCGATGGTGCCGCTGCCATCGCCGCCAACGCCCCTGCGCCCGCTGTCGAGCAGGCTACCGCTTCCGTCGAGACGACTGTTGCCGCCGCCGACAGCAAGCCTGTCGCCGATCAGCCCGAGCCCGCTGCCGATGCATCCG
>CAUCXP010000103.1 GCA_958446785.1 uncultured Collinsella sp.
CGGGACAAAGCGACGGATAATGTTCCACAGGCTCGGGATGGCCGAGACCATGGAGAAGGGGACGATGTAGAGAACTGCGTCGGAGATAACGCCAAACCAGTAGGTTGAGGTAAGCTTGTTCATCACGGGGACGACATGCTCGGTGATCCACGCCTGGATCGCTTCCATGAACTTTTGCAGCATGTTGTCCCCTCCTAGTCTTCGTCAAGCAGGTCGTAGGCATCCTCGAGGATGCTCTCGCCGTCGAGCGCCGCGTAATAGTCGGGGTCGATGGCCATGACCTTCACGCCGTGAGATGCCACTTGAGACTGGATCTCGGGCACCTCGGAGGCGAAGTGCGGACCGAGCAGGAGGACGTCGATCTTGTCGGCGTAGTCCATAATCTCAGACTTACTGACTGCCTTGATGGTGCAGTCAAGACCCTTGGACTTTGCGACCTTGCGCATGCCTGCCGCCATAAAGCCGGTCGAGGCACCGATGCCGCAAGCGAGGAGAATGCGAACGGTGCCGTTCTCATCTGCCATGGGGTACTCCTTTCCCAATAAGCGGGCTCGAGGCAGCTCCGATGCCGCTGCGATCCCCGCTGTGTTCTTGGGCGCCCGTGTCGACCCGGCCGCCCTTGACCGTGACTGCACTATACGCGGCGGAGGGCTCTTGCCGCCAACCGACTTTTTGCCGCATAGCGGCAAGGCAGCAGATTTTCCGCCCGCACGGCAAGCCGGGCGATTTTCCGCTTGGGCGGCAAATTAGAAAAGACACCCTTTCTTAACCTGAGATACCATGGGGCGGTACACCCTGTCTGCCGTTCATCTCTTGGAGGAAAGCCATGGCGAGCGCCAAGCAGAACCGCATCAACCGCATGATCGACGTGCTCGAAAACAGCAGCTCATGGGTGTCTTCCTCGATGCTTGCCGGCCTTTTGGGCGCGAGTGAGCGAAGCATCCGCAACTATGTTGCAGAGGTCAACGAGACCGGTACGCGACATATCGAATCGTCTAAAGAGGGCTATCGCCTTGCCACGGCGGCGCCGGCTGCCGCCAGCGCTTCCGCTAGTCCTTGCGAAGGTGTCAATACCCTCCCCGCGAACGCGGACTCCAGGCGCGACTTTACTATCTCCCGCCTTGTCAACGCATGCGATGGACTCTCCGTCTTTGATATCGCCGATGAGCTCTTTATCAGCGAGAGCACGTTTCAGAGCTCCGTGATGCCGCAGGTGCGCGCGCTCGTTCGGCAGTTCGACCTCAATGTCGAGACACACGACTACCGCATGAAACTCACGGGGCGAGAGGCCGACAAGCGCAAGCTTCTCGGCCACATAGCCACCCACAACTCCTATGGCTATTTCACCTCAACCAAAACGCTCGAAAACATGTTTCCCGACTTTGACGTGCAGGCAACCCTCTCGAGCTTGGTCGCGATCTGCCAGCGCTCGGATCTATTTATCAACGGCTACGCGCTCTCCAACCTGCTCGTGCACCTGTTAGTGATCATCATCAGGCTCACCTCGAACAACGAGCTCAGCGAGGTGGACGGCCCCATCGACGCAGACGGCCTAGTGACACAACTCGGGCAGCGCGAACAGATCGTACGCTGCGCCCAGCGCATTGCCGCCTACTTTGAGAAGGAGTTTGGTTGTGCCATCCCACGCGACGATTTTCAGCAGATTCTGCTGCTTTTGGCGCTTTCCGTCGAGCGTTGCGATTTTGACGAGCTCAGCCGCGAGAAGCTCTCAAGCATCATTGACCGCGAATTTGTAGACATGGTTCTGGGGATCCTCGACGAGTGCGGAAAGCGCTACGACCTGCCACGCTTTATCGACGAGCCCATGCGCCTACAACTCGTCCTGCATATGTTTAACGCCTACCAGCGCGCCGTCTACCGCGTAAGCTACCCCAACCCGCTCGCCGCGCAGATCAAAAGCGAGTACGCACCGGTCTACGACATGGCGGTCTATATCGCCCACCGCTTCTCCACCGCCATGGATATTGAGGTGGGCGAAAACGAAATCGCGTTTATCGCCTTTCATATCGGCGCTTACTTTGAGAAGTTCTCCGCACCCGACGGCGCCGTCACCTGCACAGTGATTATCGAGGAGTACCACGACTTTGCACGAAGGCTCGTCGACGACCTCAAGACCGAGTTTGGCGATGACATAAGCGTTGTCGCCGTGATGAGCTGCGATAGTTACCTGGCCAATCCGCCCGAAAGCGATGCGGTAATCACCACAATCGACGTGCCGGTTTGTGGAGGCACCACCAAAGTCTTGATCGGACCCATCCTCACTAAGCAAAACGTGCGAAAGATCCGCGACCGGCTTTGCGCCATCCAGGAGCGGCGGCGGCGCCTCTATGCCCAGGGCCTTTTGGGGCGTCTGCTGCAGCCGGGGCTGTTTATACGCAACATAGACGTAGTCGACGCCACAAGCTGCATCGACCAAATGGGGAAGCTTTTGGCTGTTCAGGGGCTCGCAACGCCTGAGTTTATCGCTGACGTGCATCTGCGTGAGAGCGTCTCATCGACGGCGTTTACTGACAGCCTCGCCATACCCCACGCGATCTCGGTATATCCCAAGCGCTCGTTTATCGCTGTGGCCCACAATGACACCCCGATTCCCTGGGGACGCCACGACGTGCGGTTTGTGCTGCTCATAGGCATCGCACAGGAAGATATGGGGCTCTTTAGAGATGTGCTCGACCTGATTATCGAAGTGTTCTCCTCGGTAGAGACCACGATGAGGCTCATGCAGACCGACACGTTCGAAGAGTTTCTGGCTGCGTTTACGCACGATATCGGATAAAGGGCTCAACCCGCATCCTCGACATGATCGTGGGAGAGCAGCTGCCGAGGATCTGCTAGCGGGCGAGCGCTGGCTGGTGCGACGTGGCTCACTATCCCTGAAGATGTTTTGATTCCAAACGTGCCCGACGCGCAAGCCCAGTATTATGGGGTGCGTTTTGGAACCCAATGACGGGAGCTTTCATGGCAGCAGCTTTTTCCCATGTGATCTTTGACCTGGACGGCACCATTCTCAACACGCTCGAGGACCTGGCGGCCGCCGGCAACCACACCTGCGAGATGCACGGCTGGCCCCCGTTTGCCGTGGACGAGTACCGCTACAAAGTGGGAAACGGCATGCTTAAGCTGGTCGAGCGCTTTATGCCCGCCGAGTACGCAGGCGACAGCCGTATGTTTGAGCAGACGCTTGCCGAGTTTAGGGCTTACTACGGCGAGCACAAGGAGGACCACACCGCTCCCTACGCCGGCACGATTGAGATGCTCGACCGTCTGCGCGCAGCGGGCGTTCAGCTTGCCGTGCTCACCAACAAGGATCATATTTCGGCAGCCCCGCTTATCGAGAAATACTTTGGCCGCGATCGCTTTGCGTTGGTACAGGGCCGCGTGGACGCATTTCCGCCCAAGCCCGAGGCACCCGTCACGTTGCATGTGATGAAAGAGCTGGGCGCCGATCCGGCAACCACGCTCTATGTGGGCGATTCCAATGTCGATGTTCTGACCGGCCACAACGCCGGCCTTAAGAGCGCGGGCGTCAGCTGGGGCTTCCGCGGCCGCGCAGAGTTGGAGGCCGCCGGCGCCGACTACGTAGTGGACACCCAAGACGAGCTCGCGGCGCTGATTCTGGGCGAGTAGCGGGGCTGTCGCTCAACACGGCTGGACAGATTCTGTCGCGCGGAAAGCGCATCCCGTTTTGCCGCCTCAGAATGGGATGCGCTTTCCGGTTGAGCCTTGTCGGGGAAACGGCATCCCGTTTCAGAGCAATATTCCGGGTCGCACTTTCCACAACCCACCCCATCCGGAAACCGCGACCCGCTATTCGGCCAAATACCGGCTCGTATTTTCCCGAGCATTCGATGCAACGCTGGCGCAAGGAGTGTCCCCAACTGCCGGCAGAAAAGGAACGTCCCCAAGTGCCGCCCCAATGACTACCATGGCAACGCCGCAGGTAGAGGACGGACAGCGAGCGGGCACCAGAGCGAACAAATTGGCATGAAAAGAGGACGGCATAGACCTTCTGGTCATGCCGTCCTCTTTGAATGACAAGTTGTCGCTCTGGTGCCCGCGCAGCGTCGAGCAGTTGCGGCGTTTGGTAAAACGCCGCAACAAACTAGCTCAGCATTGCATCCATCATCTCGGAGTTGACAGAGTCGTCGGCAGACCACTCGCCGTCGTCGTTGCAGGTGTACTTGAAGATAACCGTGGTCTTCCTGGGCTCGGTGGCCTTGGTCACATCGACCATAACCTGACCGGCCATCTTGTACAGCTCGTCATCGGAAGGAACCGTGTCAAGCGCAGCGACCTTCTCCTGATACTGAGTGGAGAAGTCCTCGGCGATCTTGTTCATAGACTTGCATGTGATAGAGACCTCGGCGGTCGCGACACCCTTGTCCTCGTCGACCGTCACGTCGCCGATCTTGTAGTCAAAGCCCTCGAGATAGGTCTTGGCGTACTCCTTGGGATCGATACCCAGCTGCTCGAACTCGTCGCCCGAAGCCTCCTCCAGACCAGAGAGGAAGTCGTCGCCACCGTTCTTGACCTCGTCAAACTGCGTCGTAAGATCCTCGGTGATGAGCTCCTCAACCGAAGGACCTCCACAGCCGGAAAGCACGACCACGCATGCAACCAAGACGGCCATGAGGGGCGCAAGCAGCAGCTTCTTTTTCATGTTGTTCCTCCCGATGAGCGGCACCGCGCTTCCCGGACGCGGCGCACGTTGTAATAAGTAAGCCCATACTATCCACTTATGAGCGCCCTCGGCAACGCGAAGGCGCGGTCGGTTCGTTTTAGCGTCCGAACGGTTTGCAAGCCCGCCCAACGTGCAATAAAACGCTTCCCCGCGGTGCAATAAAAAAGGTGGCCGGAAAACCCGACCACCCTTGCACATCCTTTGGATGCCGCAGTTTACTTGCGGACGACCTTAACGATGGCGTCACCGGCGGCGACAGCGGAGTCGGCCTCGACGGCGAGTTCGACATCGGCAAACTCGGCGGTGTTGGACACAGCAACGACGACGCAGTCCTTGTAGCCGGCAGCAGCGATCTTGGCGCGGTCGATCTTGAGCATGGGCTGGCCAGCCTTTACGACGTCGTCGGCCTTGACGAAGCCCTCGAAGCCATCGCCGTTCATGTTGACGGTATCGACGCCAACATGCACCAGAACCTCGATGCCGCTATCGGACTGCAGACCCACGGCGTGGCCCATGGTGACGGTCACCTTGCCGTCGCAGGGAGCGTAGACCAGATCGTCCTCGGGCCACACGGCGCAGCCCTTGCCCAGGACCTCGCCGCCAAAGACGGGATCGGGCACGTCGGCCATCTTGATGACCTTGCCCTTGACGGGCGAGCACAGCACGTCGGCGCCGGCAGAAGCAGAGATGGAGGACGGAGCAGCGGCAGTCGCGGGCTCAGCCTTCTTCTTGAACATGTCAAACAGACCCATACGTTTTCTCCTCTTGATTAAGCGCAACGTTGTGCGCATGCCTATGGTGATTATAGTGCCAAATGGTTCAAATGCTAAGGTGGGGACTCGAATCGCGAGCCCATCCCAACGCTTTTCCCCGGTGGCACTCATATTGTCGATTAATCCAGGCCCTCGGCACCGTTGGACTTGATGATCTTCTGGTAGGCGTAGAAGCTGTCCTTGCGGCGGCGCTCGTAGGTACCGGTGCCGTCATCGTACTTATCGACGTGGATAAAGCCGTAGCGCTTGCGCATCTCGCCGGTGCCGGCGGAAACCAGGTCGATGGGGCCCCACCAGGTGTAGGCGATCAGGTCGACGCCGTCGGCAATGGCCTCGCCCATGGCCTTGACGTGGCTCTGCAAGTAGGCGATACGATACGGGTCGTGGATGGAGCCGTCCTCCTCGACCTCATCGTAGGCGCCCATGCCATTCT
>CAUCXP010000104.1 GCA_958446785.1 uncultured Collinsella sp.
CCGCATCAAGGACCTGGGCATGAATCCCGAGCAGTACAAGTACTACCTTGACCTGCGCCGCTACGGTTCCTGCAAGCACGCCGGCTACGGTCTGGGCTTCGAGCGCTTGGTCATGTATCTGACCGGCGTGGGCAACATCCGCGACGTCCTGCCGCACCCGCGCACCGTGGGCAACGCCGACTTCTAATCGTCGGACGCTAGCTCGCGTCGCCACACGCCAACGCTCATCGCATAAGCGTCTCTCGACATCGGTCGAGAGACGCTTTTTTCAACAACATCCGTCAAGCTTTTGGCAAGTTTTTGGTCAGTTGACCAGGGCTGTTGAAAACTCGACCCGCCGCTTGCCGACGGCTACCGACCGCCCGGAGTGTCCTGCACCCCTGGGAAAGCCCCGCGCCCTAGGCTCCATACCGTCGCCACCCAAAACGGAAAGGACGTGGACGCCATGACCGAAACCGCTGTTGAAACTTACGAGACCACGACGAGGGGCGCCGCCTCGATGGCAGCCTATCGCGCCGTTCGCATCCTGCAATTATTAAGCGAAAACACCGGCGAGGACAAGGCCATGCTTTCCGATGAGTTGATCCGGCGTCTCGCCCATCCCGACGACCCCGCCCGCATGCCCATCTCGGCGGCGCGGCGCAGCATCTACACCGCCATCTCCGCACTTCGCCATGCCGGATACGAAATTGAATACAAGCGCGGCGTGGGGTATCGGCTCTTGACCCGTCCGCTCACCGACGAAGAGATCATCCGGCTCCACGGCATGGTCATGCGCAACCGCTCTACGCCCATCGCCATTCGAAAAAGCATGGCGCAGCACCTGGTCGCCATGGCGAGTGCCGACGTTCGCGGCTACCTCGATGCACCCGAGCCTGCTCCAAGCGCAGGCGACAAATCCACCAAGGCCATACGCACGCCCGTCAAGCGCATCGATGCCTGCGAGCTCATCGAGCAGGCCATCGACCACGGAACCACGGTGAGTTTTGATATTTCGAGTGTCACGGCACGCGGAGAGGTCGAAGTGGCGCGGATGACACTCCGGCCCTTTGCCATCAAGCAACGAGACGGCATCTCGTATTTGCTGGGAACGGTCTATGACGCGCGAGGCGCCGACGACACGCTGCGTACCGTTGAGATCGGCCGCATGAGAAACGTCACCACACGTCTCCTCGACGGCAAGAAGCTCTTCGCCGTCCTGGACGAGGACGATGCCTCCTCCGCCGCATAAGACCCTCCGCCGCCCATTCGACTACCCGTACCGCCCATCCGATTCTGTATTAAAAAACCCGCCAGGCTGTTGTAAAAATGGACATCAGCGCTACTATAGTTCCACTTGCACTTTGTCCCAGTGCAGTGTTTCCAGCCATTTTTATACTGGGGGTAATGATATGAAGGACATCACCATCAGCCGCAGGAGCCTTCTGGTCTCCGCCGGTCTGCTCGCGCTCGCCCCGCTCGCCGGATGCGGCGGCAACTCTGGTTCCGGCTCTGCTGCCGCCGGTTCCGACTACACCATCGGCGTTCTGCAACTCACCGAGCACTCCGCACTCGATGCCGCCAACGACGGCTTTGTCAAGGCCATCAAGGAGAGCGGCCTTAAGGTCAAGATCGACCAGAAGAACGCCCAGAACGACCAGTCCACGTGTAAGTCCATTGCCGACAAGTTTGTGGGCGACAACGTCAACCTGATTTATGCCATCGCCACGCCCGCCGCGCAGGCTGCCGCCGGCGCCACGGCCGATATCCCCATCGTGGGCTGTGCCATCACCGACTACGCCGCCTCCGGCCTGGTCCAGGACAACGACAAGCCCGGCACCAACGTCACGGGCGCTTCCGACCTCACCCCAGTCGCCGAGCAGCTCGAGATGATGCAGAAGGTCCTGCCCGACGTTAAAAAGGTCGGCCTGCTCTACTGCACCGCCGAGTCCAACTCCGACGTCCAGATCAAAGCCGCCAAGAAGGAGCTCAACAAGCTGGGCCTCGAGTACACCGATTTCACCGTCTCGAGCTCCAACGAGATTCAGTCCGTCGTCGAGTCCTCCGTGGGCAAGGTCGACGCGCTGTACTCCCCCACTGACAACACCATCGCCGCGGGCGCTTCGCAGGTCGGCCAGATCTGCAAGGAGAATAAGCTCCCCTTCGTGACCGGCGAGGAGGGTATGTGCATGGCCGGCGGCCTGTTCACCCTCTCCATCAACTATAAGGACCTGGGCTACGCCGCGGGCGAGATGGCCGTTAAGATCCTGAAGGGCGAGGCCAAGCCCGAGGATATGCCGATCAAGCACCTCTCGAGCAAGGACCTGGTCGTCGTCAAGAACGACGAGATGGCCGAGGCTCTGGGTATCGACCTTTCCGCTCTGGACGAGTAGCGCCATGCGCGGTAACGCGTCTAGGGCCCGCACGCGCGCCACAGCCGCGTTATTCAATATCTGAGTCCTTGGGGCGAACGCTAAAGACCGGCGTTCGCCCTGCTTGTTTCGGATGAGACAAAACATCCGTCCGCAGCTCTTTTATGCATTGGTACCGCTATTATGGAAAATCACGTGTCCACCCTATCCTAGGAGGTATGAAGCATGCTCATTGCATTGCAGGGCGCCGTTTCGCAGGGCGTCCTCTGGGGCATCATGGTGCTTGGCGTGTTTATCACGTTCCGCCTGCTCGACATCCCCGATATGACCTGCGACGGCAGCTTTGCCCTCGGCGGCTGTGTCTGCGCCGTACTCATCGTCAACAATAACGTCGACCCCTTGCTCGCCGTGCTGGCCGGCATGTGCGCCGGCGCCATCGCGGGCGCCGTCACGGGCATCTTGACCACCGTCTTTGAGATTCCCGCAATCCTCGCCGGAATCCTTACGCAGATCAGTCTGTGGTCCATCAACCTGCGCATCATGGGCAAGTCCAACACGCCCATCCTTGCCAAGGGCACTATCTTCTCATCCGTCAGCAACATGACGGGCCTGCCGCAGTCCACTGTTGCCATTATCCTAGGCATTGTGCTGGCCGTGGCCATCGTCGCCATCCTGTACTGGTTCTTTGGCACCGAGATCGGCTCGGCGCTGCGTGCCACCGGCAACAACGAGTACATGATCCGCGCCCTAGGCGTCAACACCAACTCTACCAAAATGATCGCCCTCGTGCTCTCCAACGCCCTCATTGGCCTTTCGGGTGCGCTCATCTGCCAGAGCCAGAAGTATGCCGACATTGGCATGGGTACCGGCGCCATCGTTATCGGTCTTGCCGCCATCGTCATCGGCGAGGTGCTCGGCCGCCTGCTGCCCGGCGGCCTCACGCAGTTCTCCGTCCGTCTGGCCTCCGCCGTCTTTGGCTCCGTGGTGTACTTCCTCATTCGCGCCATCGTGCTGCAACTGGGCATGGACGCCAACGACATGAAGCTGCTCTCCGCCGTGATCGTCGCCGTGGCCCTGTGCGTTCCCGTGGTTTGGGAGCGCTATAAGCTCCGCAGCTCCTACACGAAGGGAGATGAGGCAGATGCTTAAGCTCTCGCACGTCAAGAAGACCTTTAACAAGGGCACCGTCACCGAGAAGCGCGCGCTCACCGGCGTCGACCTTACCCTCAACGACGGCGACTTTGTAACTGTGATCGGCGGCAACGGCGCCGGCAAATCCACGCTGCTCAACATGATTGCCGGCGTATATCCGCTCGATTCGGGCGTTATCGAGCTCGACGGCACCGACATCTCGCGCCTGAGCGAGTCGCAGCGCGCCAAGTACCTGGGCCGCGTGTTCCAGGATCCCATGCGCGGCACCGCAGCCGACATGCAGATTGCCGAGAACTTGGCCCTCGCCAAGCGTCGCGGCCAGCGTCGCGGCCTTTCGTGGGGCGTCACCAAGGCCGAGAAGGACGAGTACGTTGAGTTGCTCAAGCGCCTGGACCTTGGCCTGGACACGCGCCTCAACGCCAAGGTCGGCCTGCTTTCGGGTGGCCAGCGCCAGGCACTCACGCTGCTCATGGCCACGCTCACCAAGCCGCGCTTGCTGCTGCTCGACGAGCACACCGCGGCACTCGACCCCAAGACCGCCTCTAAGGTGCTCAATCTGACCGAGGAGATTGTCGACGAGAACCACCTGACCACGCTCATGGTCACGCACAACATGAATGACGCCATCCGTCTGGGCAATCGCCTGATCATGATGCACGAGGGCCACGTTATCTACGACGTGGCGGGCGACGAGAAGAAGTCGCTCACCGTCGCCGACCTGCTGCAGAAGTTCGAGGAGGTCTCGGGCGGCGAGCTCGCCAACGACCGCATGCTGCTGAGCTAAACCTACCAAAAAGGGACAGGTTTATTTTGGCAGGTTTTATCTGCGCAAACGTCAAAACCGCCGCAAAGGGACAGACGCCCTTGCGGCGGTTTTCGCATATTATGTCGATAATCCAGCATCAGCAGGGACCACTGGTTAAGAACTAAGGAAACTGCCATGAGAAGACCTCTTCCCCGTCTTGCCTGACCGCCGCACTCCTTGCCGGCGTGCTCGCCGGCGCCCCAGCTTACGTCACCGCGGCCACCCTATCTCAAGTTATCGGCGCGTCCGATGTGATCGAACGGGCTTCTTGATGGGTATCATGGTTGAATGATCATTAGGAGGTTTTCCCTACATGGAATTGTTTGAACCGATTCTTCATTTCTTTGAGCAGCGCTGGGTCCACAACATCATCTGGGCCGTCATCTTGGTAATAGTCACCGCCATCGCCGCCAAGGTGGCATCCAAGACCCTGCGCCACCTACTCAACCGAGACGACAACCCGCTTCCCGCATCGAGCATCTTCATCAACATCGCGCGTGCCGTCATTTGGATGATCGGCGGCAGCTTTATCCTCGACAACTGCTTTGGCATTAACGCAAACGCGCTCGTCGCCGCTCTTGGCGTCGGCGGCATCGCCATCTCGCTCGGCTTTCAGGACACGCTATCAAACCTTATCGGCGGCATGCAAGTGACCTTTATGGGCATCATCAAGCCCGGCGACAATATCGAGGTCGGCGGCGTGTCGGGCGTGGTCCAGGACATCACTTGGCGCCACACGACCATCGAGGACGCCTGCGGACAGACCATCATCGTCCCCAACTCCAACATCTCCAAGAACACACTC
This sequence comes from uncultured Collinsella sp., assembly GCA_958446785.1. Classification (GTDB taxonomy): domain Bacteria; phylum Actinomycetota; class Coriobacteriia; order Coriobacteriales; family Coriobacteriaceae; genus Collinsella. The sequence goes on from CAUCXP010000104.1 coordinate 5,114, forward strand.
GTGCACCTCATGCCCTTTGGACGCGTTGTCGTTCCCGTCGCGGTGAAGGACACGTCAAAGTGGGACTCGCTCGATGCGCTGGCAGACGAGCTCGCCTGTGCCACCAAGGTCGCCGTTTCACCCATCTCGGGCTTTGACAAGGAACCCTACGTGCTCTTTAGCGAGATCGGCGACTTTGGCGTCAAGGGCAAAATCATCTTTATCGTCAGCGACGATAGCACCACCTTCACGGCAGCCGACGCCTGCATTCGTGCCATCGCCCCCATCATCGCCTAAACTACCACAAAGGGGACAGGCACCTTTGTGGTAGTTTCGCATCGTGGTACCATGGTTCATATCGTTGTTTAAACGACTAAGGGAGTAGACACCATGGAAGAGGCCTATCGTCAAGCACGCAAGCGCGGCGAGCAGGGACGCCGTCGCGCCATCAGCCAAAGCGAGCACCCATACCTTACGGACCTCGACAGCTTGGTTGCCCAGCTCCCCTTAGGTCAGCGAGAGAGCGTCGGCCTGCGGGATATTCCGCTCGAAATGGTCGTCGGCACGGTTACCAAGGGCCGTCAGTCTGCCTTTTCGTGCAACTTTATGCCCCTGTTGCCATTTAACACCGAGTTCGCCCGCAAGTGGTCCAACCTCTACGACATCCAGGTGACCGAGGGCTATCGCGACCCCATCATCGTCACCGAGTTCATGCATCGGTTTTACGTCCAGGAGGGCAACAAGCGCGTCAGCGTCCTCAAATTCCTGGATGCCCCGA
>CAUCXP010000105.1 GCA_958446785.1 uncultured Collinsella sp.
CTCGGGCTTCCCCGGCATGAAGATCCTGCAGTTTGCCTTTGAGGGCACCAACTCGTACTACCTGCCGCACAACTACATTGCCAACACCGTCGCCTATGTGGGCACCCACGACAACGAGACGGCGCGCGGTTGGTTTGAGGGAACGGCCACCCCGCGTCAGCGTGAGCAGGCAGCCCTGTACACCCATCAGCAGGCCGGCGAACCCATGGCAGATGCACTCAATCGCACCATCGCCGCCAGCGTGAGCGACACGTGCATCTACACCATGCAGGACCTGCTCAACTTGGGCAACGAGGCGCGCATCAACACCCCTGCCACGCTGGGCGGCAACTGGACCTGGCGCATGCTCGACGGCGCCATCACCCGCGAGCTCGAGCACAAACTCACCGACTGGACCGAGACCTACTTCCGCATCCCGTCGGAAGCCGAAATCGAGCTTCCTCAATAGGAGCTACCGCGCCCGACCCCTCCCCACCGTGCGGACGCGCTTGCTTTTCCCGCGCGAGGCCACCCCAATCCCCTCGCGCGGGCTTCTTATGAATTGCAGACATGAAACAACCCATCACAGGAGAAAACATGCCCCAAATTAACCTCATGGAACTCGCCGAGCAGTCTTTTGGCACCTCGCTCGAGCAGCTCGACGACCGTCGCATTTACAAGCTGCTGGTCAAACTCGTGCAGGAGCGCTCTGCCGCCTGCCCGCTCAACAATGGCAAGAAAAAGCTCTACTACATCTCTGCCGAGTTTTTGATCGGCAAGCTGCTCATCAACAACATGATCGACCTTGGCATCTATGACGAGGTTAAGGACCAGCTCACCGCCGCCGGCCACGACCTCAACAAGATTGAGGAGTTTGAGGTCGAGCCGTCGCTGGGCAACGGCGGCCTGGGCCGCCTTGCCGCGTGCTTCCTGGATTCCATCGCCACGCTGGGCTTGACCGGCGATGGCGTGGGCCTCAACTATCACTACGGCCTGTTCCGTCAGCGCTTTGTCGACAACCAGCAAAAGGCCGTCCCCGACGAGTGGCTCGGTGAGCAGGACATCCTAGTCGACGATGACCGTTCCTACACCATCGAGTTCGGCGATTTTGCCGTTACCTCCAAGCTCGTCAACATCGATGTGCCTGGTTACGGCCAGCCCACCAAGAACCGCCTGCGCCTGTTTGACCTGGCAAGTGTCGACGACGGCCTGGTCCCCGGCAGTTCCATCGACTTCGACAAGACCGAAATCGCCAAGAACCTCACCCTGTTCCTCTATCCGGATGATTCCGACGAGCAGGGCCGCCTGCTTCGCATCTACCAGGAGTACTTCATGGTGAGCAACGCCGCCCAGCTCCTGATCGACGAGGCCGTCGAGCGCGGCAGCAACCTGCACGATCTGGCCGACTACGCCGTGGTCCAAATTAACGACACGCACCCCACCATGGTCATCCCCGAGCTCATTCGCTTGCTCACCACCGAGCATGGCATCGAGTTTGACGAGGCCGTGACCATCGTACGCTCCATGGTCGCCTACACTAACCACACGATCCTTGCCGAGGCGCTCGAGAAGTGGCCGCTCGCCAGCCTGCAGAAGGTCTCCCCTGCCATCGCCGACATTATCGTCAAGCTCGATGAGATCGCGAAAGCCGAGCACGATGACCCGCGCGTCGCCATCATCGACGAGCACGACACCGTCCACATGGCCCACATGGACATCCACTTTGGCTTCTCCATCAACGGCGTAGCCGCCCTCCACACCAAGATCCTGGAGGACACCGAGCTTCATCCGTTCTACGAGATCTACCCCGAGAAGTTCTCCAACAAGACCAACGGCATCACCTTCCGCCGCTGGATCCATGGGGCCAACCCCGCGCTCGCCAGCCTGCTCGACGATGTGATCGGCACCGACTGGCGCAGCACCGGCGATCTGAGCAAACTCGCCAAGTTCGCCGACGACAAGGACGTTCTTGAGCGCCTGGCCGCCACCAAGGTCGAGGCCAAGGCCATCATGCGCCAGTTCATGGCACTCGAGCAGGGCGTGACCATTCCCTCCAACGCCATCATCGATGTTCAGGTCAAGCGTATCCACGAGTACAAGCGCCAGCAGATGCTCGCGCTCTACATCATCTGGAAGTATCTCGACATCAAGAACGGCAACAAGCCCGCTCACCCCGTCACCATCATCTTTGGCGGCAAGGCAGCACCTGCCTACACCATCGCCCAGGACATCATCCATCTGATCCTGACGCTGTCGCAGTGGATTGCAAACGACCCCGACGTGGCTCCCTACCTGCAGGTTGTCATGATCGAGAACTACAACGTCACCGCCGCCGAGCGCGTGATCCCCGCCGCCGACATCTCCGAGCAGATCAGCCTGGCCTCCAAGGAGGCGAGCGGCACCTCCAACATGAAGTTCATGCTCAACGGTGCCCTGACCCTGTGCACGCTCGACGGTGCCAACGTGGAGATTGCCGAGCTCGTGGGCGACGAGAACATCTACACCTTTGGCGCCTCGTCCAAGCAGGTCGAGCAGCTCTACGCCGACGGCACCTACGATGCCGGCGTGCTCTACCGCAAGCCCGGCACCAAACTGCTGGTGGACTTCATCACCAACCCCGCCTTTATGGCGACCGGCAACGCAGAGCGCCTGCAGCGTCTGCACGACGACATCAAGGGCAAGGACTGGTTTATGGCCCTGCTCGACATTGAGGAGTACATCCAGACCAAGGAGCGCGTGCTGGCCGACTACGAGGACCAGGACGCTTGGATGCGCAAGGCGCTCATCAATATCGCCAACGCCGGCACCTTCTCGTCCGACCGTACGATCTCCCAGTACAACGACGAGATCTGGCACCTGAGCTAGCTCATTCCCCTTACCCATCCTCTTGAGAAACGGAGTCGTGCCAACACGGCTCCGTTTTTTGTGCCCGCACGTTACCCTGTGACCCGACTCGGCCAAACAATCTCGATCTGTAACAACTACTCGGTAAAAACGGCCCCAGCTGTTACAGATTGAGACATACCGGCCCCTCCCTTTGGGTTTATCTCAATCTGTAACATCTGGCACCAAAAAATGGTTCTTCCTGTTACAGATCGAGACAAACGGAATCGTTCCGCAGCAATATCTCAATCTGTAACATCTAGCAGCTGAAATTCGCCTTTGGTGTTACAGATTTAGATGAAATGGTTAGCTCAGCGGAACCGTCTCTATCTATAACACCTAGCGTCCGAAATCGGCCCTACCTGTTACAGATCGAGACAAGCGACCGGTCAGAAACCCCAGCACAAAGAAAGGCTCCCCTCTCGCCCAGTGGACGGGAGGGGAGCCTTATATGTGACCGCGGCAAAAGGATGGCAATACCGCAGTCGCCCAAAGGAAGGGCCTGGATGCACCGGGCCTAGATAAGGTTCTTGCCAGAGACCTTATCGAAGAGGTGGGTCGCGTTCTTCTCGAACTTGAACCAGATGGTGTCGCCCGCCTTGAGCGCACCCTTGGCCTCGAGGTCGACGACGGGGATAATCAGGACAAACTGGCCGTCGGGAGCGGTCACGTGGACATGCTCGGTCGAGCCCATGAGCTCGGTCACCTCGACGGTACCCTGAAGCGCACCCTCCTCGCCCTTATCGGCAAGCAGGATCTGCTCGGGACGCACGCCGGCCGTAATCTCCTTCACGTCGCCGCCGTCCCAGTTGAGGGCAAGCTGAGCGCAAGTCTCGGGGGCGAGCGCCACGTTCATATCCTCGGTCTTGACGGTAAAGCCGTTGCCCGAGCGCACCAGCTGGGCATCGAAGAAGTTCATCTGCGGCACGCCGATGAAGCCGGCGACGAAGATGTTCGCGGGATGGTTGAAGACCTCCTGCGGCGTGGCGATCTGCTGGACGACGCCGTCCTTCATGACCACGATGCGGTCGCCAAGGGTCATGGCCTCGGTCTGGTCGTGGGTAACGTAGATGAACGTGCCCTTGATCTCGTGGCGCAGCTTGATGAGCTCGGCACGCATCTGGTTACGCAGCTTGGCGTCCAGGTTGGACAGCGGCTCGTCCATCAGGAAGACCTTGGGATCACGCACGATGGCGCGGCCGATAGCGACACGCTGGCGCTGGCCGCCCGAAAGCGCCTTGGGCTTACGGTCGAGGTACTGGGTAATGCCCAGAATCTCGGCCGCAGAGCGAACCTTACGGTCGATTTCGTCTTTGGGGACCTTCTTGAGCTCAAGCGTAAACGCCATGTTCTCGTACACCGTCATATTGGGGTACAGAGCATAGCTCTGGAACACCATGGCAATGTCGCGGTCCTTGGGTGCCACGTCGTTGACGCGCTTGCCGTCGATGAGCACGTCGCCCGAGGTGATGTCCTCCAGGCCGGCGATCATGCGCATCGTCGTGGACTTACCGCAGCCAGACGGGCCAACGAGGACGATGAACTCCTGGTCGTGAACGGTGAGGTTGAAGTCCTCTACAGCGAGCACACCGTCCTCGGTAACCTTGAGGTTGTGCTTCTTCTCCTCGGTCTTCTTCTTTTTGCCAAAGAAGCCCTTCTTTTTTGACTCGTTGTTGGGATACACCTTCTGAACATGTTTGAGAACGATCTCGGCCATGTCTCTACCTTTCGATACGCGGCGCCGCGCTGAGGGGCGCCGCAGAAACTTGCAAAACAGTTACGGCATCAGCCCTTGACGGCACCTGCCACCACACCGTCGATGATGTACTTCTGGCAGAAGATGTACATGATGACGATGGGGACAACGACCATCATGATGCAGGCCATCATGGGGCCGAGCTCGACGTGGCCGTAGCCACCGCGGAAGTACTGGATCAAAATAGGAATGGTCTTGTACTTGGTGGAGTCGAGCGTAAGGTAGGGCAGCAGGTAGTCGTTCCAGACCCACATGGTCTCGAGGATGCCGACCGAAAGATAGGTGGGCTTCATGATGGGAAGGACGATCTTGAAGAACACCTGGACCGGGTTGCAGCCATCTATCATGGCCGCCTCTTCGATCTCGAGCGGGATGTTCTTTACAAAGCCGGCGAACATAAAGACCGCCAGGCCCGCGCCAAAGCCAAGGTAGATAAAGCAGATGTTAAACGGCGTGTTGAAGCCGATGCGGTCCGCCAAATTGGACAGCGTGAACATGAGCATCTGGAAGGGCACGACCATCGAAAAGACGAACAGGTAATAGAAGAAGTTCGAGATCTTGCTGTTGACGCGCACTACGTACCAAGCGCACATGGAACAGCACACCAAAATCAGAACGACCGACGTGACCGTGATGATGAGCGAGTACATAAACGCCGAGGCAAAGCCCTGCTCGTTAAGAGCGTGCACGTAGTTTGCGAGACCGTTGAACGTCTCGGGCGTGAGCAGATCGAACGCCGTGGTGGTGCTGATTGCGGTCGCTTTCTTAAAGGAATTGAGCGCAATCATAAACACGGGGTAGATCCATGCGAGCGACAGAATCGTAAAGAAGATCGAGAGCGCGCGGTTGATAACCTTATCGCGTTTCATTACTGCTGCACCTCCTTGGACCTCGTGGCCTTAAGCTGGATCATAGAGATGGCTACGACCAGGATGCAGAAGATAACCGCCTTGGCCTGGCCAATGCCCTGCCATGCGATGCCGGCACGCGAGTAGAACGTGTTGTAGATGTTCAGGGCGAGCATCTCGGTGGAGTGCGCGGGGGCACCACCGGTAAGGGCGAGGTTCTGATCGAACAGCTTAAAGCCGTTGGTGATGGACAGGAACAGGCAGATGGTAATCGTCGGCATCAGGTTAGGGATCTTAACCTTCCAAAACGTCTGCCATGCCGTGGCACCGTCGACCTTGGCGGCCTCGATGTAGTCGG
>CAUCXP010000106.1 GCA_958446785.1 uncultured Collinsella sp.
ACGGCAAGCACGCGGCCACCATTGGTCACGAGCTGGCCGTCCACCACGGCAGTGCCCGCGTGGTACACGGTCACGTTCTCCATGGCCTCGGCATCCTCAATACCAGCGATGACCTTGCCCTTCTCGTAGCTGCCGGGATAGCCCGCGCTCGTCAGGACAACGGCCACAGCCCACTCGTCACGCCAGTCGAGCTCAATCTGATCGAGCTCGCAGTTGGCGCAGGCGAGCATGACCTCAACCAGGTCGTTCTTAAGGCGCGGCAGCACGACCTGCGTCTCGGGGTCGCCAAAGCGGGCATTGAACTCCAGCACCTTGGGGCCGGCAGGCGTGAGCATAAAGCCGCCATACAGGCAGCCGCGGTAGTCGATGCCCTCGGCAGCAAGCTCGGCAACGGTCTGCTCCATGACCGCCACCATGGTGGCGTGCTCCTCGTCGGTCACGATGGGCACCGGGCTGTAGACGCCCATGCCGCCGGTGTTGGGGCCCTTGTCGCCCTCGAGGGCGCGCTTGTGGTCCTGCGAGGTGGCCATGGGGCGCACGGTCTTGCCGTCGGTAAAGGCGAGCAGCGAGCACTCGGGACCAACGAGCATCTCCTCGATAACCACGGTGTTGCCGGCATCGCCAAAGGTGCCGCCAAAGCACTCGCGCACGGCCTCCTCGGCCTGCTCAAGTTCGGTCGCCACGATAACGCCCTTGCCCGCGGCAAGGCCGTCGGCCTTCACGACCAGCGGAGCGCCCTGCTCGCGCACGTAGGCGAGAGCCGAAGCCTCGTCGGTAAACGAACCATAGGCTGCCGTCGGAATGCCCGCACGCTCCATGAGCTGCTTGGAGAACAGCTTGGAACCCTCCATCTGGGCACCCTCGGCACCCGGGCCAAAGCAGGGAATACCTGCCGCGCGCACGGCGTCGGCCACGCCCGCCACGAGCGGAGCCTCGGGGCCAATTACCACGAGTCCGCATCCGTGGCTCTGCGCAAACGCCGCCACGGCCGCAGGATCGCAGTCGTCGAGAACAACGTTCTCGCCGCAGCTCGCGGTGCCGCCGTTACCCGGCGCGATGTAGAGCTTGCCGGCGCGCGGTGATGCTGCGAGCTTAGCTGCCAAAGCATGCTCGCGGCCGCCGCTGCCCAACAACAGGATGTCGATGGTTTGAGTGTCCGCCTTCAAGGGTGCCTCCTCTATGGATGAATGGCTCGCTCCGCGCGAGCCCTTTGCAAGCAAATATACCCCTCGGCCGCCCGCTTGGGCTGCAAAGGGGTATATCGCAATAACCAAATAGTCCCGATTACTTCCAGAATCGGTTGATAATCTGCTCGCGACCGGCGCCAACGCCGATAAACGTCACGCGGGTGTGTGCCAGATCCTCAATAAACGCCACGTAGTCCTGAGCCTCCTGCGGCAGCTCATCAAAGCTGCGGCAGCCGGCGATGTCGCACTTCCAGCCCGGGAGCTCCTCGTAGATGGGCTTGGCATGCTCAAAGCGCACTTGGTGCTCGGGCACGCTCGTATAGCGCTCGCCATCGACGTCATAGGCAACGCACACCTTGATGGTGTCGAAGGCCGAAAGCACGTCGAGCTTGGTCAGGGCGATATCGGTGAGACCGTTGACACGCGAGGCGTAGTTGGCGATGGGACCATCGAACCAACCGCAGCGACGGCGACGGCCGGTGGTCACGCCATACTCATAGCCTTCCTCGGTCAGCGTGTGGCCGGCCTCGGACTCATAGGAAAGTTCGGTGGGCATAGGACCCGAACCGACGCGGGTGATATAGGCCTTCATGACGCCCAGCACGCGGTCGACATTCTTCATACCGACGCCGGAGCCGGTGATGGCGCCGCCGGCGGTGCAGTTAGAAGACGTCACGTACGGATAGGTGCCGTGGTCGATGTCGAGCAGCGTTGCCTGGGCGCCCTCGAACAGCAGGTCCTTGCCCTCGTCGATCATGTTGTTGAGCAGCAGGCTCGTCTCGGTGATGTAGGGGCGCAGACGCTCGGCCATGGGCAGGTACTCATCGCAGATCTGGTCCACGGTGTAGGTGGGCAGGTGGTAGATGAGCTCGAGCTCGGGATTCACGCGGGCAAGAGCGGTCTCCAGCTTGTCGCGGAACAGCGCCTCGTCCAGCATGTCCTGCATGCGCAGGCCGATGCGGGCCATCTTGTCCTGGTAGCACGGACCGATGCCGCGCTTGGTGGTACCGATGTTCTTCTTGCCGAGCTTCTGCTCAAAAGCACCATCCAGATCGATGTGGTACGGCATGATGACGTGCGCGTTGCCGCTGATCTTGAGGTTCTTGGTGGTGATGCCGTCGGCCTCGAACATGTCAATCTCCTCAAGGACAACCTTGGGGTTGACGACGCAGCCGTTACCGATCACCGACACATGGTCGGAATACATGATGCCGGAGGGCACCTGGTGCAGGCCGTACTTCTTGCCGTTGACGACGATGGTGTGGCCGGCGTTATTGCCGCCCGAATAGCGCACGACGGCATCGAAGTCGCCGGCGACCAGGTCGCAAATCTTACCCTTGCCCTCATCGCCCCACTGGGCACCGACCAAAACGGTTGACGGCATGTTTACTCCTTACATTCATGGACTGTCTACGCGCCACGCCGGCACGCAGAAGCACAAAACATTCCCAGTATACCCGTGCAACGGGCGCCTGTCCTACTCCTCGGCATGTGCCCCATCAAGCTCATAGAACTTGGTGGATGCCGGCAGGAACATCAGGTCGACGTCGCCGATCGGGCCCGAACGGTTCTTGGCCACGACGATACGCGTAACGCCCTCGTCGGGTCGATCGTCGCGCGAGGCTTCGGCCTCGTCGGCGGAGCGGTCCAAGAACATGACGATATCGGCGTCCTGCTCGATGGAGCCCGATTCACGAAGGTCGGAAAGCTGCGGGCGCTTGCCGGTACGGGATTCGACCTGACGCGAGAGCTGTGACAGCGCGATGAGCGGGATCTTGAGCTCCTTGGCCATAATCTTAAGACCACGCGACATCTCCGAAACCTCGACGGTACGGCTCTCGGAGCGGCGTCCCGGTGGAGGACTCACCAGCTGCAGGTAGTCCAAAATGATGATTGCCTTTTCCTTGTTATGGAGCATGCGGCGGCTCTTGGCGCGAATCTCAGTCACTGTGGTGCCGGGCGTATCGTCAATCAGAATATCGAGCTTGGACAAGGTCTGCGTGGCCTCGTTAATATTGGCCCACTGCTCGGGGCTAATGCGGCCCATGCGGAAGTCACTGATCGAGATCATGGCGTAGGCGCAAATCAGACGCTGGGCAATTTCCTTGCCCGACATCTCCAGTGAGAAGAAGCCGACGGTATAACCAGCAGCGGCAGCGTTAAGTGCCAGGTTCAGAGCGAACGACGTCTTACCCACGGCAGGACGGGCGCCGATGATGATGAGCTGGCCTTCGCGAAAACCCATGAGCATGCGGTCGAGCGACGGGAAACCCGTGGGCACGCCCGCAGCCTGGCCGCCGGCCTGGCATACTTCCTCGGCCTCGTTATAGGCCTCGACCATAAACTCGGTCAACGTCTTGTAGCTCGACTTGACCTCGCGCGCCGTGACCTTGAGCAGCTTGCTCTCGGCCAGCTCCACGACCTCCTTGGTGTCGGTAGGGGCGTTATAGGCCAGCGCGTTGATCTCGTTGGTGGCACCGATCAGCTCGCGCAGCATCGAGTCGCGACGGACGATGGCGGCATGGTGCTGCCAGTTGACGAGCGACAGGGTCTGACCCATCAGCTCCAAAATGTAGGCCTCGCCGCCCACGGCATCGAGCTTGTTGATGCTGCGCAGGTAATCGATCAGCGAGATGGAGTCGATGGGAATGCGGCTGTTGTACATATCGACCATCGCGGTATAGATGGTCTTATGAATGGGCCGGTAGAAGTCATCGGGCTGCAGCTCGACCTGGGCCTCTTCGACCACCTCGGGCGATAGCAGCATAGCGGCCAGTACATTGGCCTCTGCATCTTGGTTTTGGGGAAGACCCAACTTTGAGCCGCGGTCCTCGACCGTCAGCCCGGTCTCCCTATCGTCATATGCCATGAGCATCCTCATTCATATCGCTTGCGAGCATCCATAGTATCAGCCACGGTCCCAAAACGCGCCGCGCGCCGCCAATCATCACCGAACCAAACGGATGAACGGTCCTGTATATAGGACTTCGACGCAACGTTCACCATGACACTCACTCAGCGCAAAAAACAAAAGGGCGCCCTGGTTTCCCAGAGCGCCCTTCTTAGAACAAGATTGTTGCGTTGCAGCAAATGCTACTCGGCAGCAGCCTCAGTCTCGACCTCGGCGGTCTCGGCCTCGGCGACCTCAGCGGCCTCCTCGACCTCAGCCTCGGCAGCGAGCTCCTCGGCGGTAACGCCGACGAGAACGACAACCTCGGCCTTGATCTCGCGGTACAGCGAGATGGCAACGGTGTGGGCACCGGCAACCTTGATGGGCTTACCGAGCTCGACGCGCTTGCGGTCGATGTCCATACCGAGCTGAGCCTTGATGGCGTCAGCGATCATAGCGGCGGTAACAGAGCCAAAGAGGATGCCCTCGTCGCCGACCTTGACGTCAACGGTGACCGTCTTGCCCTCGAGGGCAGCCTTGGTCTCGTTGGCGGTAGCCAGACGGACGGCCTCGCGCTTGGCGATGTTGTTGCGACGCTCGTCGAGCTGCTTGAGGTTGCCCTTGGTGGCGGCAACAGCGAGCTTCTTGGGGAACAGGAAGTTCTCAGCGTAACCCTGAGCGACCTCTACGACGTCACCCTCGCCGCCCTTGCCCTTGATCTCATCGAGAAGAATAACCTTCATGATGCGTCTCCCTTCTTAGCCGCGGTCGCGGTTGCCACGAGAGGAAACCACGGGGACGGTGTACGGCAGGAGAGCCATCTCGCGGGCGCGCTTGATGGCGTTGGCGATGTCATGCTGATGCTGCGTGCAAGCGCCAGTGACGCGACGGGGCTTGATCTTGCCACGATCGGTCATGTACTTACGGAGAAGCTGAGTGTCCTTATAGTCGATGAACTCAGTGTTCTCCTTGCAGAACTGGCAGTACTTACGACGCGGCTGACGTGCAGAAAAATCATTAGCCATGTCAAAATACCTTTCGTTTGGCAACTTCGGCGAACCGAAGCCGCCTCTCACTCAAAAATAGGTGAACAACCCTTAGAACGGGATGTCCTCATCGTAGACGTCGACCGCGGGCGGCGTAGCCACCGGTGCGGCAGGACGTGCTGCGGGCGCGGGAGCTGCGGGGGCGTAACCGCCCTGGTCGTAGCCACCCTGGCCACCACGGGAGCTCATAAACTCGATCTCATCGACGATGACCTCAAGCTTGCTCCGGCGCTGGCCGTCGCGCTCCCAAGAGCTGTAGCGCAGCTTGCCCTCGATCGCGACCTTGTTTCCCTTTGTCAGGAAACGGCTCACGGCCTCGGCGCGGGTGCCGAACATGGTGCAGTCGACAAAGTTGGGATAGTCCTCCCACTCGCCAGTCTGCGCGTTGCGGCGACGATCGTTCACGGCGACGCCAAAGGACAGAACCTGGGTTCCGCCGGCGGTGGCGCGCAGCTCGGGATCGCGGGTGAGGTTACCGGTGATGTTCACTCGATTGATGCTCATAACTCACTACTTCCTCTTGGGGCACAAGCCCAGTCCAAAACGACAGTCTTACTCCTGGTCGTCGCGACGGACGATCATGTGGCGGACCACAGCGTCGGTGATGCGCAGGA
>CAUCXP010000107.1 GCA_958446785.1 uncultured Collinsella sp.
GCCTGATGCGCTGGCCTTGATCTGGCCAATCTGCGTGACGGTTTCGGTTGAGCTGCCCGCAGCGGGCATCACTTTATTGATATGCAATGTTGCCTGCCCGCCCTGCGGCAGATGAGTCTGCACGGTAAAGGCGTGCGTATCGGGCTGCTCGTTTGCCGTGTCGTCCTTCGGCAATGCCATGAACGTGGCTTCAGCGTACTGGATGTCCCATTCGTCGAATGTGAGCTGTCGAAAGTACGGCTCGCCATCGGAGAGCGGACGTGTGGGTGCGGTAATGGCGGTGCCGCCCTGGATACGCGCAAGGGGAATCTCGACATCACGGTAGCCCGCCATGCTAATGGAGATGCCGCCGTTAAAGTCGTACGCGTCGAGAAGCGTTGCCTCGTCCACGTAGCCTTCCGAAAGAGGGGCGACCTCAAAGATGGCCGTGCCTTCTTCATCGGTCGTGGCGGCGAGCTGCTTGCCTGCGACGTAGCGCGACGTGAGCGTGACCTGCGCTCCCTTGATGGGCATATTCTTGTTGGCGACGTCGACCACGACCACACCAAACATGGTGCGCGAGAGAACGAGCACCCTGAAGGGATCTTTTTCGTCGGCATAGGCTTCGGTGGGCGCGAACGGCAGCAGGAAGGCATTTTCGCTTCCCGGCACGCGAGGCAACATGATGCTCGCTAGCGAGGACGCTCCGGCAACAAGTAACGAACGGCGATCAAGCATCTTGGGCTCCCATCCCGCAAATATCGGTGGAAATAATCCAATTGTGCGAGAAGGCGCCCCGTGGCGGTAGTGCCGTTCAAGGGTCAAAATGTCCAAATTGATCGAGCGAAGCGTCGGGTTCCGGAACGCGTTCGATGCGCTTGGCAGCCCGGTCGCTAACGCAACATATGCGCGACCAGCTCGGCGCGTGTGCCGATGCCAAGCTTTGCGTATACGCCGGATAGGCGGTTTTTGACGGTGCCCGGCGATACTCCCATATGGCGTGCGATTTCGGCGTTGGTCCACCCACGACAGGCGAGCATGGCCATGGTGAATTCCGTGGTCGTTAAATCGTCAGCAACGTCCTCGCCCGAATCGGGGTTGTGGATGCGCCGCCAGCCGTAGCTGAAGCGGTACGTGATCTCGATGATGTGCGCGAAGTCGTCAGGGTATTGCGTTTTTAGGCACGCCTCGATAAGCCCCTGCAAAAGGCCGTGGTGCTCGCCGATGAGCTCGATAAGGCCGTCGGGGCGCGCAATGTCCCAAGCGGCTCCAAAATGCGCTTTTGCGGCGTCGATGTCCTTGAGGCTCATGCATGCCATGGAAGCTGCCAGGTGCAGGAACAGTTCCGAGATGGGATAGCTTCCCTGTTTCATAATTAGGGCGTTTTCCGCCATGCCCAGGCTGCGGCCGTATTCGCCGCGCAGATACAAGGCGTGCGCCATCACGTAGCTGGCGAACAGTCGCAGGCCTTCGGGTAGGTGCGCCGCAAGTGGATAAAACTCTTCGGCAGAATACGGGGAAGGCAAGTGCAGCAGGACGCTCGCGGCCGAGGCGAACAGGATATGCGTGGCGTGGACGGCGGGCGATTCCTCGTCGGCCGGCGTATCGAGGATGCCCGCAAGGCACCGGCGGGCGTCGGCGATACGGTTGAGCGACAGACTGGCGTATCCGCAGATAAAGCATGCGGAATAGCGCAGCGCGGGATCGGTGACGTCAAGATAGGGGCGCGCCGTCTTGGCAGCGAGGGTGGCCTGTCCGCGAAAGTACAGCGCTTCTGCCGTGGCAATGGCGCGCGAATCGGGGTCGGAAATGCCTGCAACCGCAGCGTCAATCTGCCCCGGCACAAAGGCAGTGCACATCAACGGCATGGGAACGCATGGGTAGCCATCGCAGTCCATCTTCCATCTCCCAACAGCTGACAACAATAGCTGCAATTGTACTCCTGTTGCCCGGAACTGGAATTTGTGGGTATCGCCTGCGATTATGCCGAACGTATAAAGGAAGAGTCTATTGGCGATGCTCCCAAGGTGGCTACCGAAGCCTAGCTGACCTCGACATTAGGAAAAATTGCCACCCTTGCAAAAAGCTCTGTCGCAGCGATGGGAAACGCATCTCGTTCTGCATATAATGAGGTCATATGACGGTGCGTCTGCATACGCGCGGCGCATTTCCATCGAACCGAAAAGGAGCTCTGCATGGATCCCAACAAGCGTCCCGACGACATGGTGCGTATCACCACTCCCGAACTTGCCCAGGTGTTCATCGATGAGCAGGTCGCTGCAATCCGCGAGCAGATTGGCGACAAGAAGGTCCTGCTGGCTCTTTCCGGCGGCGTCGACAGTTCGGTTGTCGCGGCCCTGCTCATCAAGGCCATCGGCAAGCAACTCATCTGCGTGCACGTGAACCACGGCCTGATGCGCAAGGGCGAGAGCGAGCAGGTCGTCGACGTGTTCAAGAACCAGATGGACGCCAACCTGGTTTACGTGGACGCTACCGACCGCTTCCTCGATAAGCTCGTCGACGTCGACGAGCCCGAGGCCAAGCGCAAGATCATCGGCGCCGAGTTTATCCGCGTGTTCGAGGAGGAGGCCCGCAAGGTCGGTGACGAGGTCAGTTTCCTCGCCCAGGGCACCATCTACCCCGACATTCTGGAGTCGCAGGACGGCGTGAAGGCTCACCACAACGTTGGCGGCCTGCCCGAGGACCTGCAGTTTGAGCTCTGCGAGCCCGTTAAGCTGCTGTATAAGGACGAGGTGCGCGTCGTGGGCCGCGAGCTCGGCCTGCCCGAGAACATGGTTGAGCGTCAGCCGTTCCCCGGTCCTGGCCTGGGCGTCCGCTGCCTTGGCGCCATCACCCGCGACCGTCTCGAGGCGCTGCGCGAGGCCGATGCCATCGTGCGCGAAGAGATCGACAAGGCCGGCCTGACCATCTGGCAGTACTTTGCCGTAGTGCCCGATTTCCGCGCTACCGGTGTGCGCGAGGGCAAGCGCGCCTACGACTGGCCCTGCATTATTCGCTGCATCAACACCGTCGACGTCATGACCGCCGAGGTGCCCGAGCTCGACTGGGCGCTGCTCAAGCGCATTACCGCTCGCGTGACCGCCGAGGTCCCCGGTATTTGCCGCGTTTGCTACGACCTCACGCCGAAGCCCGTTGGCACGGTCGAGTGGGAGTAAGCTAACTCACCTAGCCCCCGTTTCCGCTTGGAAGCGGGGGCTTTTTGCTGGCGCTTCGCCCAATTTCGTGCATCTTGGGCCTCACGTATCCTGCGAACTAACAGATGTGACAAAGGGGCAGTTCTTTTGTCGCATCTTCGATGTTATGCGCGGGAAGAGTCACGAGCATGGTCGTTCCGCGTTCCGAGCTCTCTTCGACCTCGATGGAGCCGCCGTGGAGTGCGGCGATCTCCCAGACCAGCGCAAGTCCCAGCCCCACGCCGCCATATGCCCTGCTGCGCGATTTATCGACGCGAAAGAAGGGCTGAAAGATGCTCGTCTGGTATTGCTCGGGAATGCCTTGTCCCTGGTCGTGCACCCGTAGCAGTACACGGTCGCCCTCGACGCGGGCGCTGATTCGCACGGTCGAGTTGGGCGTGCTGTAGCGAATGGCGTTTTCGGCCAAGTTGAACAGCAGCCGATAGATCAGCGTGTCGCTGCCGGTCGTTTGCGCGTCGCCCTCGCTTGCGAGCGCGATGCCCTTTTGCTCGGCAAGGGGCGCCAGGTCGGTGAGCACTTCTTCGATCATCGGCGCCAGGTCAATCGCATCGTTGCAGGGGACGCTGCGCAGCTCGCTCATCTCGAGCAGGGTCTTTGTCATGTGCGTCATTCGCTCGGTCTGCTCTTGCAGCAGCCCGAGCAGACGCGCCGTATCTGCATCGGCGTCGGGGTGCTCGGCGCAAAACAGCTCAACCTGAGCTTGCATGAGCGCAAGCGGCGTGCGCAGCTCGTGCGCCGCATTGCCCGTAAACTGTTTTTGTGCAGAAAAACCTTCGTCAAGGCGGGCAATCATGTCGTTAAACGACGCGCTGCAACGCCTAAGCTCAGAGGGCACATCTTCGCTGATCTTTGTGTCGGAGAGGTTGTCGGGCCGCACGCTCTCGACTTGCGCTGCAAAGGTACGCAGCGGCTGCAACGCATGCCCGCTCACAAAGTAGGCCAGCACGCCACCGAGTAGCGTCACCGCTGCGGTTATGTACCAGCTCGTCGCACCAAACGATTCTTGGGCGTCGCTCACGACGATGGTCAGATCGTCGTCGAGCTCCTTGCTCGTCGGGTCGAACGAGTTGGGCGAGGCCGCCTCCGCCTTGCTATGCTCCGACATTTCAGTACCGATTGAGTCCATGTAGCGCATGCCGGAGTAGCCAACCAGGCAATTCATAAGTACGCAGGTCAAACATATCAGCAGAGCTGTCATCAACGTGATGCGCCATTGCAGGGACAGTCGCTTCATTCGCCGTCCTCCATAACGTAGCCCTCGCCGATTCGGTTGCGGATGGGGTCATGTCCCAACGCGCCGCGCAGCTTTTTGCGCAGTGACGAGATGTGCACGCGGGTCGCGTTGCTAAAACTGTTGACACTGGTATCCCATACGTGGTCGATGAGCTCCTCCTGGCTTACCGGTCGCCCCTGGTTGAGCATCAGGTATTCCAAGATGCCGGTCTCCTTGCGTGTGAGGGATAAGGCCTCGTCGCCCACTGAGGCGACGCGCGTCTTGGTGTCAAAGCTCAGCGATCCGCAGGTCAGGACAACATCGCTTTGCGTAAAGCGCCTGAGCGTGAGGCTGCGGATACGTGCTGCCAGCTCGTCAAGATGGAACGGCTTGGTGAGGTAGTCGTTGGCGCCTGCATCGAGTCCCGCTACCTTGTCGGCGACCTCGCCGCGTGCCGACAGCACGAGCACCTTGGTCTCGCAATCGGTAATTCTGAGTTGCCTGAGCACGGTCATGCCGTCGACATGGGGGAGATTGAGGTCGAGCACGACAAGATCAAAGGTCTCGATATCGAGTAGATCGAGGGCCTGCTGCCCGTCGTAGCAGCAGTCGACGCTATAGGCCAAGTTGCGCAGGCTGCGTGCGATCGCATCGCACAGCGCCCGCTCGTCCTCGACGACCAAGATGCGCATAACGTTCTCCTTGCATAGTCATTCACGCTTAACACGGATTTTATAGTCGGTATGGTCCAATGGGTCGCGAAACGAAAGGAGTGGTCAGATTGTTCAAAGCGATTAAGCCTGTGGCGCAGGTGGCTTTGCTGATCGTTGGGGTAGCCATGGTGTGCTTTGGCGTTATGCGCGGCGAGGCAGATGCCGTGCTGGCCAAGGCAATCAGGCTGTGCTTGGAGTGTATCGGAATTGGATAAAAGAAAAAACACTGCATCGCATCTTTTAGCGCGATTTCGTGGATTGATTCAGGCGGCGGCGACGCTTGCGACCAATATTCACCTGCCTAACTTTGCCAAGGGCGGCATCTACCAGGGAGCGGGCAAAGCCGTCTGCGTGCCGGGTCTCAACTGCTACTCGTGTCCGGCGGCCTCGGGTGCGTGCCCCATCGGGTCGTTTCAGTCGGTGGTGGGCTCGTCTAAGTTTAGCTTTTCGTATTACGTCACCGGAACGCTCATTCTGATCGGCGTGCTACTGGGACGTTTTGTATGCGGCTTTTTGTGTCCGTTTGGATGGCTGCAAGAGCTTCTGCATAAGATTCCCAGCAAAAAGCTCTCCACGAAAAAGCTCAAGCCGCTCACGTACATCAAGTATGCCG
>CAUCXP010000108.1 GCA_958446785.1 uncultured Collinsella sp.
CGGGTGGGTCCAATAGTAGCCATCGCCGTAAAAGACGACGTAAAACAGGCGCGCGCCGATGATGAGGCCAAAGACCGCGCCGACCACGACGCTCGTCAGGTCGTCAATCGTGATGTTAAAGCCCCAGCGACGCTGTGTGCGGTACATGACGACCGCCGTGAGCAGGGCGCCGACCACATAGGCCAGACCATACCAGTAGATGGTGATGGGGCCCGCCGAGATCGCGACAGGATCAAGCATATGGTAGAAGTCGTTGAGCATGTCGACCCTCCTACTCCCTACATACAAATGCGGCCGCGGGCCTTACGCTCGCAGCCGCATATTTGGGCGTAACGTCTATGCGAAGCGTACCGTCCGCAGCTTTCGCATCTTAGAACGGCGCGTACTCGTCGTACAGGTCCTCGGCCTCGCCGGAAGCATTGACCTGCTCAACGCGGGTAACGCCGGGCACATGCTCCTTCAGGATGCGCTCGATACCCATGGAAAGGGTTAGCGAGCTCATGGGGCAGCCGGCGCAAGCGCCCTGCAGCTCCAGCTTGACGACGCCCTCGTCGTCGACGCCCACATACTCCATATCGCCGCCATCGGCCTGCAGGTTGGGGCGGATCTCTTCAAGAACCTTCTTAAGCAGCTCTTCGTTAACAGCCACAGGGGCTCCTTTCTCACAATAACGCGGGCACGCCCGCGGACAGAAGCTATGTTACTACAGCCATGTACCCGCTCACGAGCCGTCCATGCGCGCAGACGCGACTTTCACGAGTAGTCAATTTGGGACGGGGCTCTTTTAGCTGTTTTGCCGCCAGCTGGCGTTGCCACGCGCTACTGCTGAGCCTGCCCCTCGGTGCCGATGTGAACATCGACGATAACCTGACGGTAGCTGATGCCACAGGAGTCGAGGATGCGGCGGCTGATGCGCCCATCATCGGTGTCGGCGTACTTATTGTCCAGGTAGACAACCTCGCCCACGCCCACCTGCGCCAAAATCTTGGCGCAGTCGTGGCACGGGAACAGCGTGACGTAGACCGTGGAACCCTCAAGATCTTTGAGCGAGCCACGGTAGTTGAGCACGGCGTTTGCCTCGGCATGCACCACGTAGTTGTGCTTGTCCTGCAACGGGTCGTCGCTCGTGCCCCACGGGAAAAAGTCGTCGTTGAGCGCCGAGGGCGTACCGTTGTAGCCCACCGAAAGGATGCGGTGGTTGGTGCTGGCGATGCACGCGCCCACCTGCGTGTTGGGGTCCTTACTGCGGCGCTGCGCGGCGATGGCCACGCTCATAAAGAACTCGTCCCAGCTAATGACGTCCAGGCGCTTGCCTGAGGAAGTTTGATGAAGATCGTCCGACATGGCAGACACCTCCGTAATCGCAATAATTTGACCCATTGTAGCAGGTGAAAGGTGGGGCTGTTTCCTCTCCCACCGATGTCCTCGGCTTTATGCGCGACGAGGCTTTTGATTGATGCGGTAGAGCTCGGCGAGACCCCGCAGCGTCAGCGCGTCATCGACCGTCAGGCTATGGCCGACCAGCGCCGCAAGTGCCTCGGCATCGTCGCCGGTAATGACGATGGGCACATCGCCCTCCCCCGCAGCCTTGGTCGCGCGCATCTCGGCAAGCACCATGTCGAGCATTCCGTCGATGCGGGCTACCTCGCCCAAAACCACACCCGAGCGCATGGCCTCACGCGTGTTGCGTCCGATGACGTGCGTTGGCGCCGAGGGCTCAACCTGGGGTAGGCGCGCTGCTGCCGCCGAAAGCGAACGGGCGCCGAGGGCCAGGCCTGGCGCGATAACGCCGCCCACAAAGGTACCGTGCGCGTCGATGACCTCGATATTGGTCGTCGTGCCCAGGTCGATCACGATGCACGGAGAGCCGTAGACGGCACGGGCCGCCACGGCGTCGGCGATGCGGTCGGGACCGATCTCGGCCGGGTCATCGTAGTGCACAGGCATGCCGGTCTTAAGTCCCGGCCCCACGGTGAGCACGCGCCCCGTGCAGGTGCGGGAAAGCGCCGTCTTCCAAGGGCGCTCGAGCGCCGGGACTACACAGCTCAGCACGGCCGCGGCGGGTGCAAGCACCCCGGGCACACCTGCATCGGCGGCGAGCGCGCCCATGACCTGCACAAGTCGCATGCGCGCTTCGTCGGCCGTAATGCTCGACGGCGTCGTGATCTCGCATGTCGCAAGCGGACATTCCTGCGCCGCGGCCGAATCCTCTGCAAACAGGCCAAAGCGAATGAACGTGTTGCCCACGTCGACCGTCAATATATATGCGCACCCATCAAGCATCGTCGGCGCTCCTTTCGTCTGCCCAGCAGTATATCGCCTACCTAAACCAGTCATCCCAAAATGACTAGCTTGCGGCTATACTGGTGCGCGGTCGTTTGCGAGCTCACGCGGCGGCCCTTGGTAACCCGACTTCCCGCGCCGTATCCGTAGCGGCGCTCCCGGGGGAAGCGGATATACGCAAAGGAGTTCTATATGAGCAATCCCTCGAACCGCGCTTCGATGCGCGGGCAACTCACGCTGCGCGGCGTCGTCATCGGCGTCCTTGGCTGCGTGATCATCACGGCAAGCTCGGCCTACACGGCCCTCAAGATGGGTGCACTCCCCTGGCCGATTATTTTCGCTGCCGTCATCTCGCTGTTCTTCCTGAAGCTCATGGGCAACGCCAGCCTCAACGAGGCCAACGTCACCCACACCATCATGTCCGCGGGCGCCATGGTCGCCGGCGGCCTGGCGTTTACCATCCCGGGCGCCTGGATGCTGGGCTATGCCGACCAGATCAGCTGGCTCGACATGTTTATCGTGGCGGTCGCCGGCACGATCTTGGGCCTGCTGGCAACGGCGCTCATCCACCGCCACTTTATCGTGGACGCCGCGCTGGAGTTTCCCACCGGCAATGCCGCAGCTCAGACACTGCGCGCCACCGAGGCCGGCGGCAAGACCGGCAAGCAGCTCTTTGGCTCCATGGCCATCGCAGGCATCTACAGCGTGCTTCGCGACGCTCTGGGCGTGGTGCCCAGCATGCTGTGCACGCTCAATATCCCCGGCGTGACCTTTGCCATCTATAACTCGCCCATGCTGCTCTCCATCGGCTTTTTGGTTGGCTTCGCCCCGGTTGCCTTCTGGTTTGCCGGCGCGCTGCTAGGTAACTTTGGCATCATCGTGGGCGGCACCGCTGCCGGTCTATTCGACGTTGTGACTGCGCAGGGCATCGTCAAATCGCTCGGCATGGGCCTCATGATGGGCTTTGGCGTCGCTGTCGTCCTCAAGGACATCCTGCCGCAGGTCACCGGCATCGCCCGCGGCCTCGCCGCCGACAGCTCCAGCGACACCGACGAGCAGTCGCTCATCTCGGGCTCGCTTAAGCTCGACGCCGGCATCATCGGCCTGGGTACTGCCGCCATCGCCGTGATCGTCGCCATCGCGCTCGACCTTGGCCCCGTCCCGGCCGTCATCGTCACGCTGTTCACCTTTGTCACCACTATCATGAGCGCGCAGAGCTGCGGCCAGACGGGCATCGACCCCATGGAGATCTTCGGCCTCATCGTCATGCTCATCGTGGCTGCCTTCGCACAGATCGCCCAGGTCAAGCTGTTCTTTATCGCCGGCATCGTGGCCGTGGCATGCGGCCTTGCGGGCGACGTCATGAACGACTTTAAGGCCGGCGCCGTGCTGGGCACCAATCCGCGTGCGCAGTGGATCGGCCAGGCCATCGGCGGCATCGTGGGCGCCCTGGTCGCCGCTGCCGTCATGGTCGCGCTCGTCACCGCCTATGGTCCGGATGCTTTCGGCCCCGACAAGAGCTTTGTGGCCGCGCAGGCAAGCGTCGTCGCCACCATGGTCTCGGGCATCCCGAGCGTGCCGTGGTTCGCAGGCGGCTTTATCGCCGGCATCGTCATGTACTGGCTCGGCATTCCGGCCATGATGATCGGCCTGGGCGTGTACCTGCCGTTCTACATGTCGCTCACGGCCTTCTTGGGCTCCTGCGCCAAGCTCGCCTACGACAAGTGGGCCGCACGCCGCGACGCCGCTGCCGGTCTTTCGGACGAGGAGAAGGCCTCCAAGGATGCCGCCTTCCAGGAGCAGGGCCTGGTCGTCGCCAGCGGCCTGCTCGGCGGCGAGTCCATCGTCGGCGTTATCCTGGCGTTTGTCTCTGTTGGTCTGAGCCTGCTGGGGTAGGCCGAACAACAACGCACCAGCGCAGAGCGCGGGGTCGGAATCAAACCGGCCCCGCGCTTTTTTGTCTATTTGACTCTTATGATCCTCACGGCGTTTTAGCCATGTCGATTGTCCTGACTTCCAGGTCAACAAACCTTGTCTGACACCTCGCCTAACGCGGTGTAGAGTAAAGACGACAGACGCAAGAAGCGGCTCAGAAGCTAAACGAGGTAAGCATGGAACTCGACAAACAACAGATCAAGCGGCTGCGCGAGCGTCATCATCGTCGTCACGGTATACGCCCTGCACACAGCGAGGCCATGGAGAATGCCACCCGTTTCCTTAAGCAGGCGTTCAACATACGCGAGGGACGCGCGCCCTATCACGTGATTCGCAAGCGCTTTGTAAACGGGGCGCGCCTGACTGGCTCACACTTATGCATCCTGATCATTGCCATGTTGATCGCGAGCATCGGCCTCGATATCGACTCGGACATTGCCATCGTGGGCGCCATGCTCATCTGTCCGCTCATGGGCTCGGTCCTTGCCATGGCATACGGCATCGCCACGCTCGACCGCGAGATTGCCGTCGAGGCAATTGCCGGCCTCGCGCTGCAGATGGTCTTTTGTCTAATCACGTCCACGCTGTACTTTAAGCTCTCGCCCCTTGGCACCACCACGGCCGCCATCATCGACAACTCGACACCGACTGTGTGGGACCTTGCCGTCGCGCTCGCGGGCGGCTTTGCGGGCGGACTGGGCAACTCGCGCGACCAGGAACCCGCCACGCTCATCGCCGGCGTGGCCGTGGCGACCGCGCTCATGCCGCCCCTGTGCGCGGCGGGCTATGGCATCGCCATCGCAAGCGGGTCGCTGTTTCTTTCAGCCCTCTACGAGTTTGGCATCAACGTGGTCTTTATCGCACTGGCTGCCGAAGCCGTGCTGCTTCTTTTGCGCGTGCCGCTCAAGCGCGACCTCAACGGCGACGGCATTGTGACCGCCGAGGAAAATGCCGAGGTCGATGAGCTGTCACACAAGGTGCGCCGCCGCATCATCGTGGGCACGGTGATCTTTGCCATCCCTTGCATCGTTATGACGGCGGGGTCTATTGGCTCGGCGCAGGCCGGCGTGCAGGACGGTTACGGCGTCACCGAAACCACGCGCGAGCTTGCCGCGGTGCTGCCGGGCTTTAAGGATTACACCGTTGCCGTCGAGACCTCGGCCACCGAAGGCGAGGAGGAGGGCCTTGTCGAGCGCGAGGTTGTCGCCCATGGGACGACAAGCGAGGCGCTTGGGGCACACGACCGCCGTGTAGCCCGCAAGCTCATCGACCTCAATGTGCCCGAGCTCGATCGCGTGGAGTTCGATGTGAAGTAACGTGATGTAGGGCGCAGTTCACGACTGCGCCCCGCTCGCTGTTTTATTGCCGTGAATCAGCTGTCCGCATCGACATCGCCAGACTCCACTGTAAACGCCGGACCGGTACTCACCAGATAAAAACGGGTCACCCCGGTATCTCTAAATAGGTAGAGCAAGCCCT
>CAUCXP010000109.1 GCA_958446785.1 uncultured Collinsella sp.
ATAACCATCTCCCTTATCACTACCCTCGTTTTGACCCTCATCAACGGCTACTTTTCTATGTCCGAGATGGCGCTCACCACGGCCAAGCGCGCCGTGCTGGAGCATGAGGCCGAGGAAGGCGACAAGCGCGCCGAGCGTGCCATTAAGCTGGCTGCCGACTCCGACCAGCTGCTCGCCACCATCCAGGTCGCCATCACGCTCGTGGGCTTCGCCTCGTCCGCCGTTGCCTCGACGAGCCTGTCCGACCCGCTCGCCACGTGGCTCATGAGCTTTGGCATCGCGCCGCTCTCCGCCATCGCGCGCGGCCTGGCGCCGGTCATCATCACCGTCGCGGTCGCCTTCGTGTCCATCGTGATCGGCGAGCTCGTCCCCAAGCGCATCGGCCTGGCCAATGCCGAGGGCGTGTCCAAGCAGGTCGTGGGACCGTTGTCGTTTTTCCAAAAGATCGCCCGTCCGCTCGTGTGGCTGACTGGCGCTTGCTCCGATGGCCTGGCCCGCATCCTGCGCATCAAGAGTGCCGACGACCGTCAGAACGTCTCGGAAGAAGAGATCAAGTACATGGTCTCGGAGCAGGACGACCTGCTCGACGAGGAAAAGCGTATGATCCACGAGATCTTTGACCTGGGCGACACCGTTGCCCGCGAGGTCATGGTGCCGCGCGTGGACACCACCATGTGCGAGGACGACGAGACGGTCGCCGACGTGTTGTCCACCATGCGCCAGACCGGCTTCAGCCGCATCCCCGTCTATCACGAGGACCCCGACAACGTCGCGGGCATCGCGCACATCAAGGACCTGATCCAGCCCGCGCTCGACGGCAAGGGCGACCAGCCCATCGCCGGCTTTTTGCGCGACGCCACCTTTGTGCCCGACACCAAGGACATCCTGCCGCTGCTGTCCGAGATGCAGACCTCGCACGACCAGATCGTGGTGGTCGTGGACGAGTACGGCGGCACGGCCGGCATCATCACCATCGAGGACATCGTCGAGGAGATCGTCGGCGAGATCGAGGACGAGTTCGACCCCGACAACAAGTATCTCACGCGCCTTTCGCGCCGCGAGTGGCTCGTCGATGGGCGTTTTTCGTGCGATGACGCGATTGAGCTTGGTTGGCCGCTCGAGGAAAGCGATGATTATGAGACCATCGCCGGCTGGATCTTGGAGCTTTGCGACTCGGTGCCCGACATCGGAGAGGTGTTTGAGGTCGCGGGGTACAAGTTTAAAGTGCAGTCGATGCGTGGCCAGCGCATCTCGCTCATTCGCGTGATCGCTCCGGCCGAAACCGATAAGAAGGATTCCGAGTCTTCGGTAGACGAGCCGACGACGTCGGGTGCGGGTTCCGCGAATCCGCACGACGGCGACGAGTAGGACAAGGAAGAGTAGGGGAGAGTTATGGCAGGCCTGTTCAACATCCTTAAGGTCACCGTCAGCGAGGACAAGATCTGCGCGCACGTGCTGGTGAACCCTGGCATGCCGCTCATGACCTCGGAGGACATTGAGGCCACGGCGCGCGTGTACTACCTGGTGCCGGCGATTGCCAAGCACCTGTGCCTGGGCGATTCCGGCCGCGAGTTCCAGGACTGCATGGGTCAGACCGAGCTCTGCCACCTGCTGGAGCACGTGACGGTCGAGCTCATGAACGAGACCGGTCTTGCCGGTAGCATCTCGTGCGGCCGCACGCGCGTAAGCGAGCATGACGAGCGTGTCTTTGAGGTCGAGCTTTCGTGCCCCGATGACGCACTGGCCATCGGTGCGCTGTCGTCGGCCACCTTTATGATGGACTGGGCGTACCTGCACGCCGACCAGCCTGCCCCCGACGTGGAAGGCACGGTCGCGGGCCTGCGCAACCTGGTGCTGGGCATGCGCGCCGAGGCCGAGGGCAAGGATCCTCACGAGGCCGTCGCCGCTGCGAACGGCGAAGATGCTGCCGAGGACGAGGGCGCTGACGAGGGCGATGTGCCGGTCGACGCCGAGCCCGTTGCCGATGCGACCGCCGAGCCCGTTCCCACCGAGCCCCAGGGCGTCCCCAACTTTGACGACGAGCCCCAGGTGGCGATTGATACCGAGGGCGCGGTTGCCGAGAACCACGAGGCCTCCGCTGCCGTCTTTGGCGGTGCTGCGACGGTTCCGGTAGGACCTGCGCATGAGGGCGGCCTGCCGCTCGTGGACGGCGCCGGCGAGGACCCGGGTGCCACGGTGGCCATGCCGGCTATGCCCCAGGAGTAGGCCTACGCGTTCATCACCATCACGTACCTGCGCCTTTGCCGTACGCAGATGAGCGGAGCGGCAAGTGATGCGCTGCGGGTATAATGGACAGCATTCAAACGGTGGGCACCGACGTGCCCGCAGGAGAGGAATGATCATGGGTAAGACTTTCAGCTTTGTCTCCGGCGCACTTTTTGGTGCCGCTGCCGGCGCTATTATCGGCGTTGCTCTGGCCCCGCGCTCGGGCGCCGAAACCCGCGCCATGGCTGCCGATATCGCCAACGACGCCTGGGACAGTATGCGCGACACCTACGAGCACAGCGCCGAGGAGGCCCGTGCTGCGGTGAATGACTTTGGCCCGATGGTCGACGCCAAGACCGACGACCTGCGCGCCAAGGTCGACCTGGCCCGCGAGCGCATGGACCAGCTGCGCGAGCAGCTCAACGACGCCATTTCGGGCGGCAACGTGACGCCTGCCGCCGATGTCGTGGTCGAGAACGCCGTCGAGGCTGATACCGAGGCTGCGGAGCCCTCGACCGAGGCATAATGCGCGCCGGGGATTTTGTCGGCGCCAAGATCTATCGCAAGCCTACCGAGGACAAGCGCACCAAAAAGGACGGCACGCCGCGCAGCCCTAAAAAGCTCGGAAAGATTCACTTTCCGGTCTTTACCCCGGGCGGTACGCGCGTGGTCGGCTTTATGGTCCGCCAGTCCGATATCGCGGGCATGATCGAGCGTCCCGATCGATTCGTAGCGCTCGACGCCATTGGTGTCTACGAGGGCGCCATTGCGGTCGATGACGTCAAGGACACGTACGATGCCGCCGCCGCCAAGCGCCTCGACATCAACCTGGACGATTGCATCATCTGGGTCGGTATGGACGTGCGCACGGAATCGGGCGACGTCGTGGGCTATTGCTCGGACGTTGAGTTCAAGCCACGTTCGGGTATCGTGCAGGCATTCTATGTGACCGCCGGTGCTGCTTCGAGTGTTTTGGTTGGTGACACGCAGGTGCCGCCGACGATGCTACGCGGCTACGAGAACGGCGCGATGGTCGTCTCGGACGAGGTCAAGTCGCTTGGGTATTCGGGCGGTGCGGCCGCCAAGGCCGCCGAGGCCAGCGTCGTGGTGGGCGACAAGGTCAAAAAGGGCGCCAAGGTGCTCGACGACAAGGGATCGGTCGCCGTGGACAAGGGCAGCCGCGCACTGGGCAAGCAGCTCGGCAAGACGCGCGGTATGTTCAAGGCCTTTAAGGACGAATATCAAAAGGCGAGCGGAGGCTCGTCAAAAGCTACAAAATAGCGACGTACCAAATGATGGGAGGCAAGCCGGAGACCTGTTGCTCCGGCTTGCTGTGTTTATGGGGGAGGGCACATGCGCCAAAACGGATCCAACTTAAACGGGCGTTCGGGTGCGCGTCCGACGGCGCGCCGCGACCTGGGGCAGCTGCCCAGCGGTCAGCGCCGTCGCCGCCGTAAGCCCGGCGCGATGTACCTCAACCATAGCCGCGGGTTTAGCGACCGCAGCGCGCGCATCGGCAACGGGCGCTCGCCGCGCCGACCGTCCCGTCTGCCCTATGCGCTCATTGCCGTGGGCTGTGCGCTCGTGCTGTTTATCGCTGCCGTCGTGGGCTACGTCAACCGCAGCGTGGACGTGGAACTCAACGGGCAAAAGACCGCGGTGCGTGTGGGCTCTACGCTGCAGAATCTCATCGACGACCAGGAGTTGACTGACACCTACGACGCAGGCGACCTGCTGGCCGTCGATGACAGCGTGCTCAAGCGCCATGGGGGCGAAAAGCTGTCGGTGAAGGTCGACGGCAAGCGCGTGAAGCAGGGCAAATGGGATAGCCGCGAACTTGAGGGCGGCGAGAAAGTGACGGTCAAGGATGGCCGTAACACCTACGAGAAGCACGAGGTTCAGGCTACGGTTATCGAGCCCAAGCTCAAGGTCGAGGGTACGGGCGCTATCGAGTATGTGCAGACGTGGGGTGTCCAGGGCCGCTCCGAGGTGTGGGTTGGTGAGCAGTCGGGCAAGACGCAGGACCGCGGCGAGGTTGTGCCCGCCACCGATTGCGTTGTTGCGTGCGCCAGCGTGGCGCCCAAGGGCAACAAAAAGTACGTGGCACTGACGTTTGACGAGGGTCCGAGCGGCGCCACCAAGCAGATCTTGCAGGTGCTCAAGGAAAAGGGCGTCACCGCGACGTTCTTCCTTTCGGGCGATGCGGTCGAGGCCTCGCCTGCCACGGCCAAGGCGATTGTCGATGCCGGGTGCGAGATCGGATCCAACAGCTACAGCGATGATTCGCTCAAGGGTCAGGACCGTGAGGCGGTACGCGAACAGATCACGAAAGGCACCGATGCGATTAAGTCGGCGACCGGCGTGAAGACGATGCTGCTGCGTGCTCCCTACGCTGCCTTTGACGAGCAAAACTGGATTGATGCGATGGACCTGGTCTCCGCCGTGGTCTCGTGGAATATTGACTCGGGCGACTGGCTGCTCAACGGTGCCGACGAGCAGGTCTCGACGGTGCTCGATTCGGTGACGCCGGGCAATATCGTGCTGCTCACCGATAGAGACGAATGCGCCGAGCAGACGCTCGAGGCGCTGCCGCAGATTATCGACGGCCTCATTGCCGACGGCTACAAGATCGTGACGCTCAGCGACCTGGTCAAGACGGACACGTCGCTGAGCAAAAAGCTCACCTCGCTGACGAAGGCCACCATGCCCAAGGACGCCGTGTTCCCCCAACTTGCCGAGGACGACGACACCACAGAGTAGTTATTGGGTAGTCATTGAAGAACGTCCCCAATGACTATGTCACGGATGCGTCAGCGTTTGGTATGCCTGCAATGTGCAGCGCATAAATTCGATGCCGCAGGGCGATGCTGATGCTATAGTTACTGCGGTTAATGAGGGTCAAGAGAAAGGTTACAGGTGAAATCCAAACCTCGACCATACAGTCGATGACCCCATGCAGGTGCTTTTTGCGCATGCACGGGGTGTAAGCGTCGAGCGGCGTGCCGCCCGCGCATGCGTATACATATCCAGAAGCCCCCGGACGCCGCACGCGCGGCCGCGTCCGGAGGAATAATGATGGGGAGCACCATTGAATTATCTGAGTGAGATGCTCAAATTGCCAGTCTTGGACGTCGACGGCGAAAAGCTCGGCGTGGTCAACGATTTTGGCATTGCAACCGGCGAAGTTTTTCCGCACGTGACGTCGCTCGCGTTCCGTGGTCCCGGCAAGACGCCGTTCATGATCAGCTGGCGCAAATGGGTCGACCGCATCGACGAGACGGGTGTACACCTTAAGACGTCGGCCACCGAAATCCGTTTTTCGTACCTGCAGCCGACCGAACTCTTGCTTGCCCGCGACGTGCTCAACAAGCAGATTGTCGACACGCAGGGCATGAAGGTCGTGCGCGTAAACGACATCAAGTTTTCCATGTCGGGCGAAAACCAGCTGCGCCTGCTGGGCGCC
>CAUCXP010000110.1 GCA_958446785.1 uncultured Collinsella sp.
AAACGCGGATTCGGGGTACGGTTCGTTTAGCGTGTGACCCGTGGGCTACAATTGGCCCATCATGCGAAGGCGCCTCGTGTGGCGTGTGCCTGCGTTGGCCGATCTATATTCGGAGGATTCCCATGACCGTACTGTTTATTGAATATCCCAAGTGCTCGACCTGTAAGAAGGCCAAGGCATGGCTGGACGAACACGGGGTAGAGTATATCGACCGCGATATCGTTTTGGACAATCCCACGGCTGATGAGCTTGCGACCTGGATTGCTCGTTCGGGACTGCCGGTGCGGCGCTTCTTTAATTCGTCGGGCATGAAATATCGAGAGCTGGGCCTGAAGGCGCGTCTAGATGCGGGCATGACGGATTGGGAGTGCTACGAGCTGCTGGCGACCGACGGCATGCTGGTTAAGCGTCCGCTGTTGGTGGGCGACGACTTTGCGATTCCCGGCTTTAGGGAATCGGCTTGGGTCGAGGCGTTGCTGTAGCGGCTGCGGAAAGCGCGACCCGTTTTGAGCTTCGATTACGGGATACGGTTTCCGGTTGAGGGCTCGATGGGAAAGTGGGGACCAGTTTGAGCTTGAAATCTGGGACGCACTTTCCGCCGGCAGGCTTGCCCCAGTCAGTCCTCCAGCTGTGCCCATTCGTGCGGATCGTAGACCTTTACGTGCTTGTTGGGCTTGCCGCTCCAGTACTCCTCGTCCATAAAGGGCAGATATGCCTGAACGCCGGGGCAGATAAAGGGAATCCGCTGCTGTTGCAGTCGCTCGCGCTGTCGCTGCTCCAGGTGCGCCTCGGATATGACAGTCGGCATACCGGACAGCTCGACGAGGCTTGCCTGGATTCGCTTAAGGTCGGGGAGTCCCGCGTGCCATGACATCCGCATGATCAAAAAGGATGCACGGCGGTAGTTTGCCTGCATCACCGTGATGGCGGGGCGCAGAGTGGGATGGATTTTGTCCCGTTCGGGCCAAAGGTCAGCAGTGATCTCGAGGCCCAGGGTCTCCCATAGGTAATCAAGCTCTTCGTCCATGGCGCCTCGATATCCGTGTAATGATGACGGTTTGATTGTGCCATCAGCCGTGAGTGCTGCATTGTTGTAATCTACCAGCGGTAGATGTGGGATGTTTTACGGGCTTTGGCGCCGTACGTGTCGCTGGTGCTTCACAGGTCCTTCACGTGTCGGCCGTATTTGACTGAATTTCAAAAAAGTCAAAATTAGGGCTTGCGTCACGGCGGGACTTCCCGTATATTTCTTTCTTGCGCAAAGGCACAGCCGAGCGCAGCGATGCAGTCATTGGGATGTCGTCTAATGGCAGGACAGCGGATTCTGGTTCCGTCAATGGGGGTTCGACTCCCTCCATCCCAGCCATTGCATTTGCTACATATGGCCCGTTCGTCTAGCGGTTTAGGACGCCGCCCTCTCAAGGCGGAGATCACCAGTTCGAATCTGGTACGGGCTACCAAAATTGAACGCCCGGGCCTCGTAAGAGACCCGGGTTTTGTGTATTGACCGATATTTAAGGCGCGCGTTGAGTCTGCCGCCCGGACCGAGGAGTTGTCATGGACCTGCCTATCAGCTTGGAAGACATCACGTATGCCGAGAACTATCTGGCGCAGGGCGACCTGGCTACGGCGACGCCGCTGCTTGAGCGTCTGGTGGAGCTCGCCGAGGAGTATATCGACGCTGAGTGCAAGACGGAGGAGAAGCGCCAGTACTTTAGCTTCGACAGCAAGTTTGAGCGCCTGGCCTATCGCCGCGTGGAGAAGGATCCGCGCGAGCTGGTGCAGGTCGAGGTTCCCTTTGACCGCCTGTACTCCGACATGGCGTTTGCCTACATTCGCCAGCAGGATTATGTGAGTGCTCGGAATGCCCTGATGCAGGCCGTGCGTTGGGATCCCATGAACTGCAACTATCGCTTGGACTTGGCCGAGCTGTTCCGCGCGCTCGAGGACAAGCAGGAGTGGGCATCGCTCTCGTTCTCGGTGCTGGAGCGCGCGAGCGACGGTAAGTGCGCCGCACGCGCCTACACCAATTTGGGTCAGTACTTCTTGGAGCCCGAGACCGAGAACATTTCGGCTGCCGTGGGCTGCGCGCGTCTGGCGCTGCGCCTGGCGCCCAATGATGCGCATACGACGCGCCTGCTCAACAAGATCCATACCACCTATCCGGATGCCGCGGACGAGAGTGACGACCATGTGATGGGTGAGCTCGCCCTGCAGGGCGTGCCGACCTCGCCTTCGGCCGAGATTGCCATCTGCCTGATCATGTGTGCGACCGATGCTGCAAGCGACGGCGACAAGCAGGAGGCTACGCGCCTGACGGTGCGTGCTCGCGATTTGGTGGGCGAGGAGGCCTGCGCGGCGATTATCAAACTGGTGCGCGAGAGCGATGCCGAGCTTAACGCCGAGCGCAGGGCAAAGCGCGAGGCTGCGGGCTCAAACGCCGATGGCGCCAAGGAGGCCGGCGATGCCCAGTAAGCGCGAGCGCAAGCTCATTTCCAAGAATCGCTCGGCACGTCACGAGTACTTTATCGATGAGACGTTTGAGTGCGGTATTGAGCTGAGCGGTACCGAGGTCAAGTCGATTCGCGAGCGCGCGTGCCAGATTACCGATACCTTCGCACTGATTCGTGGTGGGGAGTGCTGGCTCGTCGGCCTGCATATCCACCCTTATAGTCATGGTGGCGTGTGGAATCGCGATCCCGACCGTCGGCGCCGTCTGCTGCTGCACCGCAAGGAGATCGACTTTCTTGACGGCAAACTTCGCAACCGCGGCTATGCGCTGGTGCCGCTGGAGCTCTACTTTAATACCGACGGCCGCGTAAAGCTGCTGCTGGGCCTAGGCCGCGGCAAGAAGCTTTACGACAAGCGCGAGGATATGGCCAAGCGCGATGTCCAGCGCGAGATCGACCGCGCCCTCAAGGAGCGCAATCGCTAGGCGTTCTGTATAAGTTGCGGTGGAATACGGACTGTTTTGCCTGTTTGAGGGGCTATTCAGTCCTTATTTCACCGCAACTGCGGGCGTCTCATCTTGCTTATACTGTTTTGACACATATGTCTCAAAGGTGGTGTCCGTTGTGGGCGCCGCCTTTTTTTGTGGGTACATACATCCATGAGGTTCCAACCCGCGTTAGGGGAGTGATTGTTATGGACAAAACTGCGTTCTTTACCATGCCGAGCGGTCTGTACGTGGTGAGCGCCGCGGCAGACGGGCTGCGCGCCGGCTGCGTCATCAACACTGCGGTGCAGGTGACGTCCATGCCGCCGCGCATTTCGGTTGCCGTGAACAAGGACAACGTCACCTCGGGCGTCATCGCTTCGGCCAAAGCGTTCGCGCTGACCGTGATCGATCAGACCGCCGATATGCTCTACATCGGTACCTTTGGGTTCCGCACCAGCAGCGATTATGACAAGTTTGCCAAATACGAGACCCGCGAGACGGCTCTGGGCATGCCCTATGTGCCCGAGCACGCGGCGGCCCTGTTTAGCTGCCATTTGATCGACACTGTGGATGTTGGCACTCATCTACTGTTTATCGGCGAGGTCGAGGATGCCGAGCGCTTGAGTGACGAGACGCCGCTCACCTACGATTACTACCATAAGGTCCTGAAGGGCAAGACGCCTCCGAAGGCGTCCTCGTATCAAGGCTAGAAATGTTTTAAAAATACTTGCATTATATTATTGAGAATCTATACTGATAAATGAAGTACATCACCAGTCGCGTTTGAGAGGAGAACATCATGGCTGAGGAGAAGAAGACGTATAAGTTCGTGTGCATCGTTTGCGGTTACGAGGTTGAGGTCGATACGCCCGAGCTGCCCGAGGATTATGTGTGCCCGGTGTGCGGCGTCGGTCCCGATCAGTTTGAGCTCGTCGAGGAGTAGCTCGCAGACACACGGCGAAAGCCGAACATAGCTCTGTCCAAGGGCCTCGGTCGAATTCTCGGCCGGGGCCCTTTTCCTCCGCCCCCAAGGGATCACGGTTGCTGTTGGCCGATCCTGTCTGTTGTGAGTCCGGCCGACCTTTTGTCTTAATCTGTAACGTCTAACGGCTCAAAACGGGTCTTCCTGTTACAGATCGAGACAAACGGAGCTGTCCCTCGGAATGATCTCGATCTGTAACATCTAGACATCAAAAGCGGGTCTAGATGTTACAGATCGAGACGTTTGCCTGGGTAGGTGCCCCGTCCCATTACATCCCTGTCAACAACACGACATCGAGAATCGTCACGATGGCACCAATCCCTACAAGCAGCGCGTTGAGTGGACGCGAGTTGGCGAATTTGCCCATGACGCGGGGTGAACTGGTGAGCCGTATGAGCACAAAGACCGTAATCGGCAGTTGAAGCGACAGCAGTGCCTGACTCCAGATGAGACCTTCAAA
Source organism: uncultured Collinsella sp. (assembly GCA_958446785.1). GTDB lineage: Bacteria > Actinomycetota > Coriobacteriia > Coriobacteriales > Coriobacteriaceae > Collinsella. Next base: position 4,381 of record CAUCXP010000110.1, read on the forward strand.
AGGATTTGGAACGACCAGGCACGCCGCCACTGCTCCGGCGAAACAGGCCGCCACCCCGACCGAGGAATGTCGGTCGTGGATGTCGTATTCCTCGTCGAACATGCCCGCAGTGATGGTTCCCGCCGCCATGCCCGCTGTCACGCTGCTCGATAATCCCGCGAACAGCAGCGCTACCGCAAAGATGGTCGAGCTCGCCGGGCCCAAGATGGGGGAGAGCGTGGCCGCTGCGACGGCGAGGTCGTCTACGACCATGCCGTGCGCAAAGAAGGTCGTTGCGGCCAGGATGACCATGGCCGAGTTGATTGCCCAGCCCACGCCCATCGAAAAGAGCGTGTCGAAGAGCTCGTAGCGCAGACGTTCTTCGATAACCTGCTCGCCTTGGCCTTCAAAGTGCATGGATTGGATGACCTCGGAGTGCAGAAAAAGGTTGTGTGGCATTACGACCGCACCCAGGACACTCACGATAATCGCAGCAGAGCCAGTGGGCATACTAGGCGTGATCCAGCTTGCGGCGGCTTGCGGCCAGTCGACCTTGACTAGTGCAAGCTCGGCCAAAAACGAGAGTCCTACCACGCCTACGAAGGCGATGATCCAGCGTTCGGCTCGCTTGTAGGAGTTCGTCATGAGCATCGCCATCGATACTGCCGCCACGATGACGCAGCCCGCGCGCACGGGCAGCCCAAAGAGCATTTGAAGGGCAATCGCGCCACCCAGGACTTCGGCCATGGCGGTGGCGACAGTCGCGAGATAGGCACTGGCGAGTACCGTGCGTCCAACGAAGCGGGGGAGGTAACGTGTCGTGGCCTCGGCAAGGCAGGCGCCCGTGGCGATACCCAGGTGCGCCGCGTTGTGCTGCAGCACAATGAGCATAATCGTGGACAGCGTGACGATCCACAGCAGCGCGTAGCCAAACTGCGAGCCCGCGGCCATATTGGAGGCCCAGTTGCCCGGGTCGATAAAGCCGACGGTCACGAGCAGCCCGGGGCCGATATGCCGCGCAATGTCTAGGCCTCCGTGACCGCCGGTGCGCCGGGAACCAAAGTGTTGTTTGAGATGGTTGAGCATGGTGCGCTCCTGTGTATGGGCGGCGTGACGTCGCATCTGGGCCGTGCGGCGCCACGCGTCGGTTTTGGGTTGGGGCTACTTGTGTGCTTTGCCCTGATTGGCCACGGCGTCGATCTTGGCGGCGATGGTCGCCGGGTCGCCGATGTAGCGCTTGTCGAGGACGTTGAAATCGGTGTCGAAGGTGTAAACGAGCGGCACGCCGGTGGGGATGTTGACCTTGAGGATCTCCTCGGGCGTGAGGTGC
>CAUCXP010000111.1 GCA_958446785.1 uncultured Collinsella sp.
AATGGGCCAGACGGACCAGCAGGCCGCTGTTGCTCTCGCCCTTGACGATAATGCCGTTGCTGGCGCTCTTGCCGCGCTTTTGCGGCTTGCGGTTGGAGCCGCGGGCAGGCTGCTTAACAACTTCGGCGATTGCCTCGGCCTTGGTGATCTGTTCCTCGGGTTTGGGGTCCAAGATTTGCTCGACCTTATTGCCCACGGCACGTGGGGCGACTTTACCCGCACCAACGGCGGCAAACAGGTCCTCGAGCTGCTTGTAGTTAAACTGCTCCGCCACGGTATTGAGCGCACGCGTGGACCGCGGCGTAGAGATGCCGTACCCGCGCTTGCGCAGGTCCTTGGCCAGTATATCGCGGCCAGCAGCAGCGTCATCGTCTTTGGTCGCGGCGGCGAAGTAACGGCGGATCTTTGACTTGGCCGAAGGTGTCTTGACGATCTTGAGCCAATCGCGCGACGGCTTGGAGCTCTTGTTGGTCAGGATTTCAATGCGGTCGCCCGTCTTGATCTCGTGCGTGAGCGGGGCCACCGCACCGTTGATCTTAGCGCCGACGCAGTGGTTGCCCACCTCGGTGTGAACGGCGTAGGCAAAGTCGAGCGGCGTGGAGCCGGCACGAAGCGCCATGACCTCGCCCTTGGGCGTAAAGACAAAGATCTCTTGATCGAAGAGGTCGACCTTCAACGAATGCAGGTATTCCTTGGCGTCGGTGATCTCATCAGACGCAGCCCAATCGAGCGAATGTTTGAGCCAGTTAATCTGGTCGTCCAGACGCTGGGCATCATTGGTCTTAGACGCAGACGATCCGCCCGACTTCTTGTACAGCCAGTGGGCGGCAATGCCGTACTCGGCCTGCTCATGCATCTCATAGGTTCGAATCTGAATCTCGAGCGGGCGGGCCGTGGGGCCGATAACCGTCGTGTGAAGCGATTGGTAGTTATTGACCTTGGGCATGGCGATATAGTCTTTAAAGCGACCGGGCATGGGGTGCCATAGTGTGTGCACCGCGCCGAGCGTGGAGTAGCAATCGCGCACCGAATGCGTAATGACGCGCAGTGCCACCAGATCGTAGATCTCGGAGAACTCCTTGCCCTTGCGTTTCATCTTTTGGTAGATGGACCAATAGTGCTTGGAACGGCCGTTGATCTGGAAGCCCTCCAGGCCAATGCGGTTGAGCTCGTCGGTGAGCGTCTTGATGGTCTCGGCCAGATAGCGCTCGCGAACCTCGCGCGACTCGGCTACCATGCGCGCGATGCGCTGATAGGCATCGGGCTCCAAGTAGAAGAAGGACAGGTCCTCGAGCTCCCACTTGATAGAGCTCATGCCCAGGCGGTCGGCCAGAGGCGCGTATACGTCCATGGTCTCGCGCGCCTTAAACAGACGGCGGTCCTCGCGCAGGGCGGCAAGCGTGCGCATGTTATGCAGGCGGTCGGCGAGCTTGACGATGATGACGCGAATGTCCTTGGACATGGCAAGGAACATCTTGCGCAGCGTGAGGGCCTGCTTCTCGTCCATGCTGTCTACTTCGATGTTGGTGAGCTTGGTCACGCCGTCGACGAGCTCGGCCACGGTTTCGCCAAACAGGCCGGAAACATCGGCAAGCGAGGTCTCGGTGTCCTCGACGGTATCGTGCAGCAGCGCGGCGCACACCACATCGCAGTCCATCTTGAGGTCGGCCAAAATGATGGCCACCTCGACGGGATGGTTGATGTACATCTCACCCGAGCGGCGCTTTTGGTTGCAGTGCTTCTCGGCAGCAAAGCAATAGGCCTGCTCAACCTTAGAAAAGTCGTCCTCATTCATATATTTGAGGCACAGGCGCTCCAGCTTGTCATAGCTGTCCGCCATAATCTCGGGCGGCAGCTCATCGGCATGCTTATAGTGCTCCATCTCCGAGAACGGCTGGAGGGTGGAATCATGGGCGGTACGGGCTGCGGCATCCATCGAGGTCCCCTTCCCCTAGGCCCGCGGTACGATCGGGCGGTTAACTTTGGCTAGCATATCAGAAGCGCACGAATCGAGCGCCCAGCTCCGGAAAGCCGAGAACTCCATGCGCGAGCGCAAGCCCTCCAAATAGCGAATTGACCTGCTCAATTGCACACGGCCGGGGTTTTCGGCCATCGCGATACGACGCGTATCGTCAAACCCCGTAACGCGGCAGAAACCGAGTTCTTCGAAGATTCCCAGGCCGCTTGCCACTGAGCGCTCATCGACCGGCGTGCGCGCGTCGATTGCAAGGCACATCTGCGCAATGTCGATATCGCTTGCGCAGAATGAATCGTCCCCCGTCTTGCCACGGTTGGAGCGCCACATGGTCTGCAGCGCTCGATAGAGCGTGACAAGCTCATCACGCTCGGGCGCGTAACAATCGAGCAGGCGCTCATTAATACGAGCGTCACGCGACGAATAGAGCAGGTGAATCACAGCGGGCTGTCCATCGCGGCCGGCACGGCCACTCATCTGGTTAAACGCAATCGCGCCAAACGGCATGTGGTAGAGCACGACATGACGGATATCGGGCAAGTTGACGCCCTCACCGAAAGCCGAAGTTGAAACGATGCAGCTGAGACTTCCGTCTCTAAAGGCTTCCTCGACACGGCGGCGATCGGAGCGCGCAAGCCCGGCGTTATAGAACGCGATATGGGTCGCACAGTCGGGCACGCGTTTGCGCAACGTCTTGGCAAGTGCCACGGACTGGTCGCGCGAGTTCACGTAGATAACGGTCTTCTCCCCCGTCGCCACGATCGACACCAGGCGATTTTCGCGGCTCGCAAGGTCACGGTCGTCCTCGAGTTGCAGGTTCTCGCGAACGGTCTCGTCGACCACCGTCCTGGTAATCGGCAATACACGAGCAAGCTCCGCCACGACCGGGGCCGTCGCGGTAGCCGTTGCCGCCATGACAACGGGGTCGCCCAGGGCTTTGAGAATATCGGGCATGTCGAGGTATGCGCTCCGGTCGCCGCCTTTGGCAAGACCGGCATGGTGCGCCTCATCGATAACGACAAAGCCAATACGTCCAGAACGTGCAAAGCGATCGCGATGGATAGACAGGAACTCCGGCGTCGTGAGCACGATGCCGGTGCGGCCCGAAGCCAAGCCGGCAAACACGTCATCGCGCGCTGCTTCCACGGTCTCGCCGGTCAATACGCCCACGCCAATGCCGAGCGCGGCCATCGTCGAGGAAAGGTGATAGGCCTGGTCGGCAACGAGTGCGCGCAGCGGATAGACAAAAATGCTCGCGCGCCCGCGAAGAACCGCCTCGCGTGCGGCATGTACATGGAAAATCAGAGACTTGCCGCGACCCGTTCCCATAACGGCCAAGACGCTGCGGTGGTCGGCCAGGGCGTCGAGTGCCTCGACCTGCGCGCGATGTGGCTGGTTCGAGCCGATAAAGCTATGGATAAGCGAGCGCGTCAGCTCGGTATAGGAAAGCTGGGCGAGCGTCTCGCGCTTACGCGACTCCAGGCGCAGGCCGGAATCCGCCGGCTGCACGCCGCGGCGAAGCTCACATGTCGGATCGTCGATACTGGGCGCCGTGGTATCACGCACCAAGACATCTTTAATCATGAGCTTGGGCTTCACACGTCCCTGCCAATGCTCGGCCACGGCCTCGAACACCAAGTCGACGGCACTGTCGCAATTGATGAGCCTATCGATCTGCGGCACGCGGAACATGATGGCCGGCACACTCGCAGCGCCATCGGTCGCCACAAAGCGCATGTGCTCGCCGGTTTTGCCCACCACGGCGCGATCGCACATCGTCACGCCCTCGGCGGCCAGAAGCGGCACCTTATTGCCCTGGCCAAACGGCTCAAGACGAGAAATCTGCTCGATAGTCTCGATATTTAGCTCGGAGAGGTCAACGGTGGCGGCAACCTCGTCAGTGTCCTCAAAGTCATCGGCGGGAAGCTCCGATAGCACGGCCGAAAGGCGACGGCGGAACTCATCGAGCTTGGATGTCTCGATGGTCACACCTACCGCACCGGCATGCCCGCCGCGACGAATCAACAGGTCGGAGCAACGCTCGACGGCATCGAACAAGTTGACTTTGCCCACCGAGCGGCCCGATCCGCGTGCAACGCCGTCCTCGATCGAGAAGAGCAGCGCCGGCACGTGGTAGCGATTGGTCAGGCGGCTCGCCACGATGCCCTTGACGCCCTCGTGCCAGCCCTCGCCGCCCACGACGATTGCGCGCCCGCCGTCATAAGTCTCCTCGACCTTCGCCATGGCATCGCGCGTAAGCTCGGCCTCGATCTCGCGGCGTTGGCGATTGATTTCCTCGAGCTCGGCTGCCAGTGCACTTGCTTCAATAGGATCACGGGCAAGCAGCAGGTCAAGCGCCAGCTTGGGATCAGCCATGCGGCCGGCAGCGTTCAGACGAGGGATGAGTGAAAACGACAGGCCGTCGGCCGTAATGGTAGAAAGGTCGGCCTTGGCAAGTGCGGCAAGCGCGATATAGCCGGGACGGGCCGTCACGCGCATCTGCTGGATGCCCTCGGCGACCAGTGCGCGATTCTCGGGCGTGAGCGGCATCATGTCGGACACGGTGCCCAGCGCCGCGACCTCTATCAGCGAACGCCAATACGACGGCTTGCCCAAACGCTCTCCCAGAACCTGCACCAGCTTAAGCGCCACGCCGGCACCGGCAAGCTCGCGCGAGGGACCCTCGTCCTCGAGCTTGGGGTCGGTCAGGGGCACGCCCTGCGGCACCTGGTCGGACGGCTCGTGATGGTCCGTGACCACCAAATCGATCCCTAGGCTCTCCAGATAGGAGACCTCTTCCTTGGCAGCAATACCGTTATCGACGGTCACAATCAGGTTGGGTTGGGCGAGCTCGTTGACGCGGTCGAGCGCCGCACGCGACAGGCCGTAGCCCTCGTCAAAGCGATGCGGGATAAACGGCGTGACGTTGGCGCCAAACGAACGTAGCGCCTCGGTCAACAGACAAGTCGACGTAATGCCGTCGACGTCAAAATCGCCAAAGACGGCGATGCGCTCGTGGCTGCGAATAGCACGCTCAACGCGGTCGGCGACGACCGCCATGCCCGGAATAACGAGCGGGTCCGCCCAGTCGCGATCGAGCGAAGGCGTCAAAAACAGCTGGCCTTCTTCGATGGATGTAATGCCGTGCGCAACCATAATGCGCGCCACCAACCCGGGTATGCCCAGGCCAGCCGAAAGTTCCTTTTCGAGCTCGGGGTTTTGCCGAGCGACCGCCCAGCGATGCATCGTCTTAAGCGATGACATAGGCGCCCACCCCCGATAGGGGCAGGTCGCCGCGATACCTCTCACGGTTCATAGCGATGAGTCCTCTGTGTATGCCCGCTTCGGCAGGCAGATCTGTTGAACGGATTTATTATACCGTGCGGCACGGACGCACAACGTCCAGCACGCCGCGGTTTCGATAAACGAGGGCGGTAATACCCTCGAAATATTCGAGCGTTTCTGACGCACGGACGCATGCGAGCGTCTAGCATATCCATTCAAAACGGATTCACGAGCAAAGGGAGTCGCAAGCGCATATGAAGCAATGGGTTGGACTGGGAAAGTTCCTCGCAGGGCATATGCAGATCATCGTTCCGATTTGCGTGGCGCTCGGCGTGCTCTTTCCCCAGCAGATCGGCGTGCTCAAGCCCATTGTTCCCGCCCTCTTCGCCTTTATGACGTTCCAAGGCGCGCTCAGTAA
>CAUCXP010000112.1 GCA_958446785.1 uncultured Collinsella sp.
AGCTACGAACGGGGGCGTTTCTGGTCTGCGGAATGTTTTCAGGGGTTAGCCCGTACGGCCTTCTACCGTCACGTGGCATTCAGGGGATCTGGGGTGGACGGCGGCTTGGCTACGAGCTGGAGCTGAGAATCTGAATGGATGGGTGCCGTTGCTGGGAGCGCGAGCTTTACTGGCGATGATCACTTTGGGACTGGGATTTCCGCCTGCTAGCAAAAAGGCCTCCGGAGCTGTTGCTCTGGAGGCCTTTCGTTTACTTGCAAATACGCGCGTTAGTTGTTCTTGGTCAGGCGCTCGACGTCGTGGGCGATCATGTATTCCTCGTCAGTGGGGATAACCATGACCGTGACGGCGGAACCGGCGGCGCTGATGACCTGCGGGCCGTTGCCCACGGCCTCGCGGTTCTTGTTGTTGTCGATGCGTACGCCCAGCCACTCAAAGCAGTCGCAGAAGGCCTTGCGGATCGACCAGTCGTTCTCGCCGATGCCGGCGGTAAAGGTGATGGTGTCCACGCCCGCCATGGAAGCGATCATGGAGCCGGCCTGCTGCATGGCCTTGTAGGCGAACATATCGAAGGCGAGCAGGCAGCGCTCGTCGCCCTCGGAGGCGCGTGTACGGATGTCGCGGGCGTCGTTGGAGATGCCCGAGATGGCAAGCAGACCAGACTGCTTGTTCATCATGTCATCGACTTCCTGATAGCTGTAGCCGCCCTCGCGCTGCAGGTAGCATACGGTAGCCGGGTCAATGGAACCGCAGCGGGTACCCATCATCAGACCGTCAAGCGGCGTGAGGCCCATCGTGGTGTCGCGGCACACGCCGTCCTCAATGGCGGCAAGCGAAGCGCCGTTGCCCAGATGGCACGAAAGCAGACGGTGGCAGCGCGAGCCCAGGATCTCCTTGGCCATCATCCACTCGTAGCGGTGGCTCGTGCCGTGGGCGCCGTACTTGCGCACGTGGTACTTGTCGCACACGTCCTTGGGCAGCGCGTAGGTATAGGCGACCTCGGGCATGGTCATGTGGAACGAGGTATCGAAGACGGCGACGTTGGGCAGCTCCGGATACTTCTCGCGGCAATACTCGATTGCTGCGGCCTCGCCGTAATTGTGCAGCGGGGCGAGCGGGGCCACCTCAAGAATCTTGGCCATAACCTCGTCGTCGACAACTGCGGAATCATCGAAGTGCCAGCCGCCCTGAACGATACGATGGCCAATGCCATCAATCGTAAAGTCGGTCTTCTCGAGTTCCTAGAGCACACGTGCGATAGCCGAACGGTGATCCGGGAAGGGAACCTCCTCGGTTTGCTTGGCGCCACCGTTCTCGGAGTGGCCAAAGATGCCCATGTCCGAACCGATACGTTCGCAGTTGCCCTTGGCGAAAACCTCGCGGGTATCGGTATCCAAAAGCTGATATTTAAGGCTTGAGCTGCCGGCGTTGACAACAAGTACGTTCATGAGACTCCTTTGCAGTGCAATACGGTCGACGCAGGCCCCTTAAGGCGGCCGCATTTTAATAAAAAGTTATCACAACTTGATAAATAGCTATCAGTCATATCGCCCAACGAGCGCAAAAGAGGGGTCGAACGGCGCTCGGTCGTCCAGCCCCTCCCCTCTTGCAATTACTTGCCGTTGACGATGCGCTCGACGTCAGAAGCGATCATGAACTCCTCGTCCGTGGGGATGACGAAGACCTTGACCTTGGAATCCTTGGCAGACAGGCACCAAGCGCCGTCACCACGCAGGGCGTTGCGGGCATGATCCATCTTGACGCCCATAAAGGCCAGACGGTCGGCAACGCCGGCACGAACGGCCGGAGCGTGTTCACCGATGCCAGCGGTGAAGACCAGCGTGTCCATGCCGCACATGGAAGTAGCCATCTCGGCAGCCTTGGCGGCAATCTTGTAGACAAACATGTCGAAGGCGAGCTGAGCATCGGGGTCACCAGCGGCGGCGAGCTCCTCGACGTTGCGGCAGTCGTTGGTCTTGCCGCCGGTCACAGCCAAAAGGCCGGACTTCTTGTTCATCATCTCGTCGACCTCGTCGAAGGTGTAGCCGCCCTCGCGCTGCAGGTAGCACACGGTAGCCGGGTCGATGGAGCCGCAGCGGGTGCCCATCATGACACCGTCGAGCGGCGTCAAGCCCATGGTGGTGTCCATGCACTTGCCGTCCTCGATGGCGCACAGGGAAGCGCCGGAACCGATGTGGCACACGACGACCTTGCGGGCCTCGCCGTTGGTCATCTCGGCAACCTTCTTGGAGATGTAGCGGTAGCTGGTGCCGTGGGCGCCGTACTTACGGATGTGCAGCTTGTCGCAGACGTCCTTGGGCAAGGCGTAAGTCTTGGCGACCTCGGGCATGTTGAAGTGGAAAGCGGTGTCGTAGACCGTAACGTTGGGCAGGTTGGGATACTGCTCGAGGCAGTACTCGATAACGTTGGCCTCGGGGTTGTTGTGCAACGGAGCAAGCGGAGCGACCTCGCGGATCTTGGCAAGGACATCCTCGTCGACGAGGGAGGAATCGCCAAAGTACCAACCGCCCTGAACGATACGGTGGCCGATGCCCTCGATCTTGACGCCGTTGGCCTCGAGGTCCTTCAGGACGACCTCGATGGCGACCTTGTGGTCGGGGAACTCAATGTTCTCGGTCACCTTCTTGGAGCCGTTGGCAGCGTGGGTGAAGGTACCGCCGGTAAAGCAGACGCGCTCGCAGGAGCCCTTTGCGGACACCTTGTGGGACTTGGTATCGATGACCTGATACTTAAGGGTCGAAGATCCTGCGTTGACGACCAGAACGTTCATGTGTCTCCCTACTAACAGGCGGTGTGGCGCCGCCAGGTTACATACGCTTCAATAATAAACCCAAACGCCCTCGCGCTCGGGTTTATTGCGTTGATATATAAGTTATCGGTGCCCAAATACTCATGGCCTTTGACTTGTAAGACGAAATAGCGCGGGGACATACACCAGGGAAGAAATCCCGAGCGCAACAAGCAATACGACTCGAATGCCCGCAACGCTACTCAGCACAGAGTTAAGCAGATAGAAAAGAACAGCACCCACCGCCACCATCTGGCTTTGAACCGAAATCAGTGAACAGCGCATCGATGAATCGGCAGCATTTTGGAAAACTGAGTATTTGATTGGGGCAAACAACGAGTACGCAACCGTCTGCAGCACATAGAACACGGGCAGCAAATTAGCCGGAGTAAGGGGGATCAAAAACAAAGCTGTCAATACTAAGCGAATGATGCCGCAAACACGCGCAAAACGGCTCTTGTCGACATGAGCAATCACACTGGGCACAATAAGCCCCATGGAGGCTGAGGCAAGGAGCTGGACCGCAATGATCACACCCGAAGCGACGGCATTCATTCCGCGACCCGCAAGCAACAGTGAGAAAAAGTCTTCCAGGGCGACAAAAGCAAATGCCTGAGAACAGTCCATGATGAACGCTGAACGAAGAATTCCGTTACACGCAATAGCGGCACCGATCATCTTCGGGCTAATTCCACGCTCAGGTGTCCCCGCAGTGCCCCCTCTTCGCATCTCAGGAATGCAGACAACGACAACCAACGTCAACACCATGGCGATGATATCTGCCGAAAGACCGATGAGATATGCACCGACAGACGAAATGAAACCGCCCACGCAAGCGGAGATGGCATAAGAGGCATAGAAAACAAATCGCTCAACGACATTAAGTCTTACGAGCTGGTCCCGAGAGACGCTGTCAATGTAAATCGCTTCTATGGATCCGCTCAGACATGCAACGGCAAAACCTTTGAGAGCGAACGCACCGATTAAAAGTAGAGGGGAACGGACGAGAAGCAGGGCGGCGTAGTATCCAAGCATCCCCACGACGCCAACGAGACCGCTTGTCTTTCGTCCAAACCTATCAGCAATATAGCCAGTGGGAACTTCGAGGATGAACTTACTCACTTGATATGCAATCATCATGCTAGAAATCGCCACCATCGAGAATCCGACGAATTCAAGGTAAACCGTCAGAAAATACAAAATAGTGCTGAAGTTCGACAGAAAAACGAACGTCATATAAAGCAAAACCGTACGGTTTTTCATGCTCCGCCCTCCAAGAGTCAGCAATCTAAATCGAAATCTTGGAAAAGCATGAGGGCAAAGCTGTCAGCTATGTGTTGCAAGGCGTCAACATTCACTTGACGACACGAGGCCAAATGGCCTCACGAAGCGAGATGACGCAATAGGTGAAGAAATACCGTCTGGTGTCGATCGGTCCAGGCATTTTGTCGATAGCAAAAGTAGATGGGCAAGGCTACGTCATGTGAGGCTTCAATGGAGCACTCACTCACTTCTGACCCATCCGATGCGAGAGAGGACCCAGACAAACTCAATATCAATCCCCCGCCTTGAAGAAACTCAGTCTGAGCCCTGCTTCCGTATTCAACATCACGGAAGCGAAAATTGACGAGCTGGGCTTCAGGGCATTGGTTAATCGCATTGAGACAGGGTGACAAATTAATGGGAACAGCAAGCCTGCCGCCCAGTAACTCACGAATGGTCATTGCACCCACAGATTGATGACCCGCTGGGCACGAAAGAACCTTGAGCTCCTTTTCACCCAAGTATTTCGAAGAAAGGACACTGTCCCGTGGTTCCTCAAACGAGATAGCCGCGTCCGAAATTCCAAGTATAAGTGATTCAAAGCATGTTGCCGTTGGCTGATGCCACACATCAAGATGAATCTGAGGGTGCGAGCTTTCAAACGAGTCGTACCAATTTTCGGAAAAAAGGCGCCCCCGCCCGTGAAGACAGGGGGCGTAAAGACGGAAATGGCCGTCGGGCGAAACGCCGCCGTTCCCCGATTGAGCGTACTTTTTGAGATCGTCGACTTGCGCCAGGATCACGCGTGCACGACGCGCAAATTCTCTACCGGCCGGAGACAAAACAGCCTCCCCCGCCGATCGGTCGAGCAAAACAATCTGATACTCAGATTCCAACTTTTTGATTGCCGACGAAACAGCCTGCGGGCTCACATGAACGGCGCGAGCTGCTTTGCGCACGCCGCCATAGTTCGCTACCGCTTGAAGGTATTCGAGTTGAGAAAGCTGCATAGATTACTCCAAAGGCAGCCAAGTCGACGGACTACGCGCCCTCAGATGAGGTTCTCGCCCAGGTTCATGCCACCGAGAACGTGCATGTGGAAGTGCATGACGGTCTGGCCAGCGTTGACGCCCTTGTTGGAGATGACGCGGAAACCGTCCTCCAAGCCCTTGGCCTTAGCGACCTCTTGGATGGCGTGAGCCATGGCGCCCATGGTCTCGGCCGGTACGTTGTCGGCGATGTCGCTGTAGTGCTTCTTGGGGATCACGAGCGTGTGGACCGGCGCCTGGGGATTGAGGTCGTCGAACGCGATGACCTGGTCGTCCTCATAGACAACGGTCGAGGGGATCTCGTGGTTGGCAATTTTGCAGAAGATGCAATCGCACATGGTTGGTTCCTTTCTCACAGACCAAGGTAATTATATTTGGTCGGGATGGTTAGAACGAGAGGTTGTCGTCGGTGTTGGCGGCTTCGCCGTCGGCCCTTGATTGGCAACTTCATCCGAACACTTCCCACATTCATCCGCACATGTGCGGGTGAATGTGGGAATCCGATACCCTGAGGGCCGGACCGGCCGGCCCCGGGAGATCGGAGGACG
>CAUCXP010000113.1 GCA_958446785.1 uncultured Collinsella sp.
GCCTGAAGAAGCATCTGAGCGATGCGTTGCGAGGTGGTCTTTCGGATGAAATGACTTTAACGGGTCGTCCAACTATTTTGTTCTGATATCTCGTCGAGACGCCAGCGAGCTCCCCTACAGTGTCGACGAAATCCTAAAGCTGGTAAACACCACGAGCAAAACAATCAATGGTCGAAAGAGCGATAAACGCTTCTACTCGGTAACAAAACCGATATACAGCCACACAGCAAACATGCTTTACCAGGACCTAAATGTTGGATTCGAGGCACCCGACGCCGTAGTTGTTGAGGATAGCAAATCTGGCTATCAATTCTACGACGCTCTTTGCAACCGGCTCGGGATCCCCTGCTATACCGCCACCGGCGTTGCGAATCTAAAACGTACGATTCACGAATGTCCCGAGCAAAACATCCTTGCTATTGGAGACGGAGCAGCATTTGGTCCCTACATCGAAAAGGTGCTCGGACAGCGCGTTTACAAGAACGTACGCTTGTTCCTCCCCGAATCATTCGAGTGGACACTCCTGCAATCTGGCCTCATTCCCAGTAACGATATCTTAAAAATCCTCGAGGATCCCTCAAGCTATATCGAAAGCCGCGACTACCTGAGCTGGGAGCGGTTCTTCACCGACGTATTGATCAAGTACTCGGCAGACACTCGCTACGTCTACAGAAAGGCACGGCTCAACGAGCAGTACCTAAAGCCGCAGGCGATGGATGCAGTTGCAAGCGTCTTGCCCGAGTGTCTGAAGGCATAATGGCAGTGGGGAGGACCAACTTGGTCCTCCCCACTTTTAATTACGCCTTCCTGATCACGTATGCCAGGCCGATATCGCAGGCGCAACGCACGATTGATGCAAAGAGCCACGATGTTGGCAGCGTCATAAGCAGCGGCATCGTCTGCCAAGGAATAAACCAATCGACCGCATGGATTGCAAAGATGGCAAGACTGGCCTGTCCGCAGAACACGAGCGCTTGTTCAAAGGACCCCAAAACCGGCACGTCTTTCAACTTCTCCAGCGCCATGGAAACCCAGCACACGCAATAGCTGCCGGCAAGAGCGGCAACTGTCGCAACCACAAACCCATCCACGCGGCGGCTCGAAAGCTCAAGCCCACTCAGCGCGGCAAGGACAAGCCAAGCGACACCGGCTCCAATAAACAGCAGGGGCTTGCTCACGCTCGGCTCGAGCCCCCTTTGGCGCGCCGTATAGCCAATCCACATCAGCAAGACGATGTAGCAGCTCAGATCCAAATCGAGTGGCAGGTAAACACCAAAATAGCGAGACACGCTCAAACCGCAAAAGGCAATCGCGGCACAGACAACGCCCTGCCAAACAACCCCAATCCCGCCGCGATCAAACAGCCGCACAAGCGCATTAAACAACAGGCGCGACGTAAACAGCGCCGCCAAAAACCATGCCATGCCAACGGCGGTAACGCCAAGCCCAGGCACATCAACGCCCGAGGCAAACACAAGCGTCTTAAGCCCCGCAACCAGCGTACCGCTCGTCAAAGGAGCGCCGCTCATCAAGAACGTCGGCACCTGCCACGCCAGTGCAAGAACCACATACGGCACCAGCAGGCGCGACACCGAATCACTCAGCAGTTCGCGCCACGGCTTCGGCCTAAACGTATACCCGGCAAGAATAAAGAACACCGGCATGTGAAACGAGAAGATCGCGTGCCGCAAGGGAGAGGGATTTGGGACGGTGTGCCCCACAATGACCAGAATAATTGCGATCCCCTTTGCAATATCGATCCAGTCGAGCCTTTTGCTTCCCATTGCGAACCCTTCAAAACCACAGCACACAAGATGAAAAAAGCCCAGACCTCCAAGCGGTCCGGGCTTAATAAACGATGGTGCTCCATGGCGGATTCGAACCGTCGACCTTGGGATTAGAAGTCCCCTGCTCTATCCAACTGAGCTAATGGAGCATATAACCGCACGCCCAAGCAAGCGCAAGCCTGTCAGGCGCAAGTAATTATAACCTAGTTGAACTGCTCGCGGTACGCCTTGCAGACCTCATCGACCGGGCCGTCCATGCGAAGGTCACCCTTCTCAATCCAAACGGCACGCTGGCAGATGCGTTCAACCTGCTCCATGGAGTGCGAAACGAACAGAACCGTCACGTCGCCGCTCTGGATAAAGTGCTGGATGCGGGCCTCGCACTTCTGCTGGAAGAACACATCACCGACGGACAGCGTCTCGTCAACGATCAGAATATCGGGCTCGGTAATCGTCGCGATTGCAAAGGCAATACGCGCAACCATGCCCGAGGAGAAGTTCTTAAGCGGCATGTCGACAAAGTTCTGAAGCTCAGCGAACTCGATAATGCCGTCAAAGTTGACGTCGATGAACTCCTTGGTATAGCCGAGCAGGGCGCCGTTCAGATAGATGTTCTCGCGGGCGGTCAGCTCGGGATCAAAGCCGGCACCAAGCTCAATCAGCGGCGCGATGTTACCGTGCACCTTAACGCTGCCCTCGCTTGGCTCAAGCACGCCAGCGATAATCTTGAGCATCGTAGACTTGCCGGAGCCATTGGTGCCAACCAGACCCACGACCTCGCCACGATGAATATCAAACGAAATATGCTTAAGCGCCCTAAACTCCTCAAAGAACAACTCGTGCTTGGCAAGCTTGATGAAGTACTCCTTGAGGTTGGTCAGCGACTCGGACGCCATGTTAAAGATCATGGTGACGTCGTCGACCTCGACAGCCAGAGGCTGCTCGCTGTAATCAACAACAGATTCAGTCATCACAGCACTCCTTAGATGTAGAGGATGAACTTGCGCTCGGACTTATGGAACACGGTATAGCCAATAACAAGCGCAAGAACCGCCCAAGCAGCGCACATACCAAACGTCATAAGCGAGGGCGTAGTTTGGAACAGAAAGATATCGCGCATAAACTGCAGGTAGTTGTACATGGGGTTCGCATACATCAAGATACGCACGAGATGCGGCATTTGCGCAATATAGTCAGTCGTCCAGAAGATGGGCGTAATATAAGTCCACGCCGTAATGACTACGCTCCACAGATGCATAACGTCGCGGAAAAAGACCGTAAGAGCAGAGAGCATCATGCCCAGGCCCATGCAGAAGCACATAAGCAGCAGCAGGCAAACCGGCAGCAGAATCAGGTGCCAAGAAGGCATAACGCGGAACCACAGCATGACGATGGCGACGGCGACCAGCGAGAAGGCAAAGTTCACCAGCGAGAAAAGCACTTTCTGCACCGGGAAGACCCAGCGGTGCACCTTAACCTTCTTGAGCAGAGGGGCAGCACCCACGATCGACGTTAGGGCCTGGTTCGTGGACTCGGACATGACGGCAAAGGTAACGTTACCCACGATCAAGTACAGCGGGTACATCTCGGGCGTCATTGATCCATTGCGGCCCTGGCCAAAAATCGTCGAGAACACTATGGCCATGACGATCATCATCAGCAGCGGGTTGAGAACCGACCATGCGACGCCCAGAACGCTACGGCGATACTTGATCTTAAAATCCTTGGTAACCAGCTGACGAAGGATAAACGCGTCCTTCTCAAATTCGTTCTTAGCAAACGTCGCAGGCAGACAGCGAGTTTCTTGTTGCTTTGTCTGATCCGACACGGATGCAACTCCTTTACTCGTAATCGTTGACAAACGAACAGTATAGACCCGACGGCCATGCAAACGATTCGCGCAACAAAACTGGAGAACTAACCCACATCTTAGGATGCCAAGCCCAAACGGCTATACTTTCAAGAATTGAATGTATAAGGAGCATTGAGTGAATTCTGAATCCATCGCCGTCATCATCCCCTGCTACAACGAAGCCCTCACGATCGGCAAAGTCATCGACGACTTTCACCGCGAGCTTCCGCAAGCGACGGTCTATGTCTATGACAACAACTCGTCGGACGATACCTCACGCATCGCCACCGAGCACGGCGCCACGGTCCGCTTTGAGCCCCGTCAGGGAAAGGGCAACGTGTGCCGCCAGATGTTTCGCGACATCGACGCCGATTGCTACCTGATGGTCGACGGAGACGACACCTACCCCGCCGAGGCGGCCAAAGCCCTCTGCGAGCCCATCCTTAACGGCACGGCCGATATGACCGTAGGCGACCGCCTTTCCAACGGCACCTACGCCGAGGAGAACAAGCGCGCATTCCACGGCTTTGGCAACAATCTGGTCCGCGCCATGATCAAGTGGATCTATGGTTACAGCTTCGATGACGTCATGACCGGCTACCGCGCCATGAGCCGCCCGTTCGTTAAAACCTTCCCTGTGCTTTCCGAGGGCTTCCAAATCGAAACCGAGCTCTCGATCCACGCCGTCGACCACCGTTGGCGCATCAAAGATGTGCCCATCGAGTACCGCGACCGTCCGGAAGGCTCCGAGTCCAAGCTCAATACCGTGAGCGACGGCATTAAAGTCGTCGCGATGATCGGCACGCTGTTCAAGGACTACCGCCCGCTGAAGTTCTTCAGCCTCGTCGCGCTTCTGTTTGCGGTAATCGGCCTTGCCCTGGGCATGCCCATCGTTGTCGAGTATTTCCAGACCGGTCTGGTCCCGCGCTTCCCCACCGCCATACTCGCCGCGTCGTTTATGTTCCTGTGCGGTCTGAGCCTTGCGACCGGATTCATCCTGGATTCCGTGGCAAAGGTCGAAAAAAAGCAGTGGGAGGTCAACGTGTACAGCAAGTACGCCTACGACGACCAGCCCTGCCACCCTACTTCCAAGCCAAGCGAGAGGTAAACCACCATGCCGCTCATCTCCATCGTCGTGCCGTGCTACAACGAGCAGGAATCACTTCCGATCTTTCTCAAAGAGCTCGATGGCGTCGTTCGCATCATGACCCAGCAAAACCCCGGCATCTCCTTTGAAGCCGTCCTAATCGACGATGGCTCGGCGGACAAAACGCTCACTGTCATGAAGGCGGAGGCCGCGGCGGCGCATCCATACGCCATCCGCTGGCACTCTTTCTCGCGCAACTTTGGCAAGGAGGCGGCACTACTCGCCGGACTCCAGCACGCAAAGGGCGACTATGTTGCCACCATGGACGCTGACATGCAAGACCCGCCCTCGCTCCTGCCGCAGATGTACGAGATCTTGCAGACCGAAAACTACGATAACGTCGCCACACGCAGGACCACCCGCGAAGGCGAGCCTCCCATCAGGTCTTTCTGTGCCCGTATGTTCTACAAGATCATCAACCGCATTTCCAAGGCCGACATCGTCGACGGAGCACGCGATTTTAGGCTCATGAAGCGACCTATGGTCAACGCCATCATCTCCATGGGCGAATACAACCGATTCTCCAAGGGCATTTACGGCTGGGTCGGCTTCAAGACCAAATGGCTCCCCTACGTAAACGTCAACCGCGTGGCCGGCGAGACCAAATGGAGCTTTTGGTCGCTGCTCCTCTATTCCATCGACGGCATCGTCGCGTTTTCCACGGCGCCACTCTCCCTCGCCGCCCTCACGGGTATCGTCTTCTGCCTCATCGCCATCCTAGGATTTATCGTCATCCTGGTCAAAACGCTTGTTTGGGGCGACCCCGTAGGCGGATGGCCCTCCCTTGCCTGCCTCATTACGCTGTTTGGCGGTATGCAGCTCCTGTGTCTGGGAATCATTGGCGAGTACCTGGCA
>CAUCXP010000114.1 GCA_958446785.1 uncultured Collinsella sp.
CTCATTGCGATGCACGCCGCACCGACTGCAAGTCCCATGACAAGGTTTCTCGTAACCGGCAACGCGCGCACCTTTGGCTTTGGCGATTCGGGCAACGACCTGGGCATGCTCGCTGCGGTCGAGACGGCCGTGGCCATGGGCAACGCCATGCCCGAGGTCAAGGCGGTCGCCGACTACGTGACCAACGATGTCGCACACGACGGTACCGTCACAGCGATGCAGCATTTTGGGTTGATTTAATAAATGGCCGGGTCGCCCGCAGTGGGGGCGACCCGGCCATTTGAGCTATTTTGCAATATAGAGCTTGGGATGACTGCGACTGCTCTCGATCGCCGCCGTCATGATGCCCTCGTCGTCTCCATCAACGATGATGCCGTCGAGGTCATCGATCTGCGCGGACTGATAAAAACTGGTCTTGTTGAACTTTCCCTGGTCAACCATCATGTAGCCCTGGTTTGAGTTGGTAAGGTACATATGCTTGATCATGGCCGAGAAGTCGTGCTCGACGGTAAAACCGTGGTCGGGGTGGAATCCGTCAGCACTGACAAACGCCTTGTCGGCATGTAGTTTGCTCATGCAGTCGAGCGTTAGTGCGCCCGCGAGATAGAGGTGGCCCTTGCGCACGGAGCCGCCCAGCAGCACTACCGAAGCATTGGGGAGATTGAAGCTGGCGTAGTTCGCGATTGCAAGATCGCCGGTGATAATGGTGATCTCACGCTTGTCCATGAGGGCCTTAGCGAAGTAAAAGCCTGTGGTGCCGATATCAATTACCAGAACATCGCCATCATCAACAAGAGTTGCTGCGGTTGCGGCGATGGCTTCCTTGGCCTCGACTTGGACATTGATGCGCTCCTCGGGATACGAGATTGCGTTGGAGCGAGAAAGCGATACCGCTCCGCCGCGTACGCGACGCAGCTTGCCTTCGGATTCCAGCGAGATGAGGTCGTGTCGTGCGGTGACTTCCGAAACCGAAAAACGGCGAACGATGTCGGATACCGAGATATTTGGCTTTTCGGCCAGCCAATTCATGATAAATCGCTGACGCTCGGCCGGTGAAAGGTCTGAAGTAGATGCCATATGCCGCTCCTTTTGAACAAAAGGTAAAAGATGCGCCTTTCGTAATCGAAATATAACGTATCGATATGAAAAGAACAAGGCAAATTCGAATGAATCAAAAGAACGGAATGGCATGTCACAAATGCATGCGTAGCAGATAGTTCGCACGTAAACGGGCTATAAAGAGTCTCATTCTGAAGGTGCCGCCCAAAAGAAGTACGTTCACGCCCGATATTCGACCGTTCACGGAAAGTTGACAATTGAGCTTTCGATAGCTTTTGAAATGGTTTATAAAAGAAAACAGAAAAGCTTTTGAAACAAAGAAGAAGGCTTTCGATAGCAATAGTGTTAGATGAGAAAGGACCGAACATGGCGATCAAGGTGTTTGCCGACGGCGCTAACCTCGAGGGCATGCTTGACATGCATGACAATGGCAACGTTCAGGGCTTCACGACCAATCCTTCCCTTATGAAGGCCGGCGGCGTGACCGACTACCGCGCTTTTGCCAAGACGGTTCTTGAGCACATTACTGATGTGTCGGTCTCTTTTGAGGTATTCGCCGACGACGAGGCGGGTATGGAAGCCGAGGCTCGCGAGATCGCAACCTGGGCAGACAACGTCTACGTTAAGATCCCGGCGCTCAACACCAAGGGTGAGTCCACTGCCGCGCTGGTCAAGCGCCTTTCTGCCGACGGCATCAAGGTGAATGTCACCACTATCTTCACGCCCGAGCAGGTCGACGAGTTTGTCGATGCCGTCTCTGCTGAGACCCCCTCTATTCTGTCCATCTTTGCCGGTCGCATTGCCGATACCGGCGTCGATCCGCTGCCCCTCATGGCGGAGTCCGTAAAGAAGGCTGCCGTTAAGCCTGCTGCCGAGGTTCTCTGGGCGTCTACGCGCGAGGTCCTCAATATCTTCCAGGCGGAGTCCGTTGGATGCCAGATCATTACGGTCCCCAATGCCCTTCTTGCCAAGCGCAAGAATTTCGGGAAAGATTTGCTTGAGTACTCGCTTGATACGGTCAAGGGCTTTGCCCGCGACATTCAGGCGCTTGGTTTTCATATCCTGCCCGAGGAGTAGGGGACGAGCATGCTGACCGATCTTCTTAAGCCCGAGCTTGTTGCCTGCCACGTCGAGGCCTCCGACTGGGAGGAAGCGATCAGGGCATGCGGTAAGTTGCTCGTAGACGCTGGCAAATGCGACCAGAGCTATGTTGACGCCATGATTTCATCGGTTCACAAATTCGGCCCCTATATGGTCTTGGAAGAGGGCATCGCCATGCCCCACGCTCAGGCAGATGGCAATGTGAGTGAAGCGGGGATCTGTATCGTCACGCTTGACCCTGCCATTGCGTTTGGACACGAGGATTTCGATCCGGTTCACGTGCTCGTGGGTATTTGCGCACCCGACCCCAAGGCTCATCTTGGCTGCTTGGCGGAGCTTTCGCAGATGTTCGAGGACGAGGACTGCGTTGCCAAGCTCAGCGCATGCGATGCGCCCGAGCAGGTTTTGGAGACCATGCGTTCATTCTTTTAGGCCTTAATGGCACGGCGATGCGTCGCCGCTTTTGGATAGACGGAAAACCGTCACGTGTAGGAGAGGAAGGTTGCCATGCATATCATCACCGTATGCGGAAACGGCATCGGGTCCAGCCTGATGCTCGCTGGCAAAGTCGAGGAGCTTTGCGAGGAGGAGGGCATCAAGGCCGACGTTGAGTCTATGGACCTGAACGGTGCTTCTTCCGCAAATCCGGATCTGTTCATCACCGTTAAAGAACTCGCCCCCGAGCTCCACGGCAACGTTGTGATCGTTCGCAGCTATGTGAACAAGAAGAAGATCCGCGAAGACGCCCTCGAGGCAATCAAGGCGGCCGCCGCTAACGCCTAAAGCGGCACAAAAAAGGGCGGTTCCCTGTGGAAGAGGGAAACGCGCCCACGTTAGAGAGAAAGGAAGCGCAGATGCAAGCCATCCTTCCCATACTTGAGTTTATCCAATCGATTCTGACCAAGCCAGCGTGGATTATGGGTCTATTTGCCTTTGTGGGCCTTGTCGCGCTTAAGCGTCCTGCCCACAAGGTGATGACGGGCACCCTGAAGCCCATTCTTGGTTACATCATGCTGTCCGCCGGCGCCGCTGTTGTTCAGGAGAACCTTGCTCCGCTGGGTACCTTCATCGAGACCGGTTTCCACATCACCGGCGTCGTGCCCAACAACGAGGTCGTTGTTTCGATGGCTCAGAGCGTCCTCGGCGTTCAGACCATGATGATCCTGATTCTCGGCTATGTCGTGAACATTATCATTGCCCGCTTTACCAAGTTTAAGTACATCTTCCTGACGGGCCATCACAGCATGTTTATGGCCTGCCTGCTGTCTGCCGTTCTGCAGGCATCTGGCTTCCAGGATGTCCAGCTTGTCATCGTGGGCGGCATGTTCCTGGGCCTCGTGAGCGCTATGCTTCCCGCCGTTGGTCAGCGTTTCACCGAGAAGGTTACCGATGGCGATGAAATCGCCATGGGCCACTTCGGTTCACTCGCCTATTACATCTCCGCTGCAGTCGGTACGCTTTTTGCTAAGGACGCCGAGGAGAACAGCACCGAGAAGATCGAGGTTCCCGAGAAGTTCGCCTTCCTGCGCGACACTACCATCTCCACGGCTCTTACCATGGCCTTCTTCTACCTGGTTACCGCTTTCGCCGCTTACATCGCAGATCCTGCGGTCGTTACCAAGACCGCTGGCGGCGACAACGTGATTGTCTATGCCCTGACCTGTGCCCTGTCCTTTGCCGTTGGTGTCACCATCGTCTATAACGGCGTTCGTATGATCCTTGCCGACCTGGTCCCGGCTTTCCAGGGCATCTCCAACAAGCTGATCCCCGGTGCCATCCCCGCCGTCGACTGCGCCGTCTTCTTCCCCTATGCTCCCACCGCCGTCATCCTCGGCTTTGTCGCTTCCTTTATCGGTGGCGTGGTCGGTATGTTCATCGTGGGCGCTACCCTGGGCATCTTCATCATCCCGGGCATGGTTCCTCACTTCTTCTGCGGTGCTACCGCGGGCATCTACGGCAATGCTACCGGCGGTCGCAAGGGCGCAGCTCTTGGCGCTTTCGTCAACGGCCTGCTCATCACCTTTGCCCCGGCCCTGCTCCTGCCCGTTCTTGACGTCTTTGGCTTCAAGAACACTACGTTCGGCGACTTTGATTTCTCCGTCATTGGCATTACGCTTGGCCGCGCTGCCGAGGCCTTCGGTACCACCGGTGTCTACGCGATTCTTGCTGTCCTTCTGATCGTCGCCTTCGTCCCCAACTTCATCCACACCAAGGGTGCTGTGATCAATCACGTTGAGGAAGAGTAATCCAGGCATACGTTAAGCCCTAATCGGGCGGAGCTCCGATAACCGGCTCCTACACGGAAGCGGTGACGTCTCAAATGAGGCGTCACCGCTTTTTGTTTTGGACTGGTTGTGAAAACGCACCGGTGAAGCGCTGTCTCTGCGCCGCGAACGGAATCAACCGCGATGATCAGCAAAAACGTTTTGCCGCTGGGGTGTCGATATAAAAATGGTAAAACTGCAAAACCGTTCGCCGAGAAGATGAAAACCCGCAGCTCACGCCTTGATAAACGTAGGTAAAGTGTTTAGCAGTTTATCGGCCGTATGCTAACGAAAGGAATCAGGCAGATGGCAATCAAGGTGTTCGCTGACGGTGCAAACCTCGAGGGCATGCTCGACATGTACGAGAACGGCAACGTTCAGGGTTTCACGACCAACCCGTCCCTTATGAAGAAGGGCGGCGTGACGGATTACCGCGCGTTTGCCAAGGAGGTCCTGGCCCACATCACCGATGTGTCCGTCTCGTTTGAGGTCTTTGCCGACGACGTCGAGACCATGGAGGTCGAGGCCCGCGAGATCGCTACCTGGGCCGAGAACGTCTACGTCAAGATTCCGTGCGTGACTACCAAGGGCGAGTCCACGGCCGAGTTGGTGCGCAAGCTTTCCGCCGACGGCATTAAGGTCAACGTCACCACCATCTTTACGCCTGCGCAGGTCGACGAGATGGTCGACGCTGTCGACGCCGAGACGCCGTCCATCATCTCGCTCTTTGCCGGCCGTATCGCCGACACGGGTGTCGATCCCATTCCGTTTATGACGGAGTCGGTCAAGAAGGCCGCCGCCAAGCCCAACTGCGAGGTCCTGTGGGCGTCCACGCGCGAGCTTATCAACATTTACCAGGCGCAGGCCTGCGGCTGTCAGATCATCACGGTGCCCAACAGCATCCTGGCCAAGCGCAAGAACATCGGTCGCGACCCGTATGAGGTTTCGCTCGATACCGTGCGCGGCTTTGCCAAGGATATCGCCGCTTTGGGCTTCCATATCCTGCCGTAACGCGAACACTGGCTGCGCCGCGGGTTGTTCGCCCCGGCCTTTCCTTTCCCTATCGCTCACGCGCTTCGCGAGGGTCGCGCTAGGCAAAGGAAAGGCCGGGGCTGCCGACACGAACCCGTCGGTAGGTCCTGAGCTGAATCGCTACCTTTATTCCGATGGGGGTCGACAGTGCTACCCCGCCAACTGTCTCGGGCAGTAATG
>CAUCXP010000115.1 GCA_958446785.1 uncultured Collinsella sp.
CACCGCTCTCCTGCGCCAGCGGCTCCAGAGACTCGACCAGCGACTCCTCGCACACAAATGCGACGGCGCCCGCATCGAGCGCCATGCTCAAAAACGCGGGCTTAAAGGCAACACCTTTGCAAAAGAACACGTCACCTGCCGAGACCGCACGCGAATCAAACGAGCAGCCGGTCACGGCACGCTCGTCAACCTGCTCTGATGCGCGCAGCTCGCCGCACACATCGAGAAGCTTGGCAAGCGTATCGACCGTGGTCACGGTCGCGGAATCCGAATGGTGCATCTTTCGCCTTTCTCAGCCATTTGGCAGGGACGGTTTTTATAGTAACTGAAACGCACCCACGCAAAAACGGCTCCCGGAGGAGCCGTTACGCGCAGGCGTTCGTAAGCCGAGGCTAGGCAGCCTGAACAGTGGGCTGGTCCTCGTCGATAAAGAAGCGCTTGTACCACACCAGGAACACGAGCGGCGTATAGATCTTGCGCTGGAAATCGCCCTTGCCCGCAAAGTGCAGATCGAGCAGGTGCATGAGCTCGTCGGTATCGAAGAACTCGCTTGCCCACGGCGCGGTGAAGTACTCCTTGACATAGCCGTACCACTTTTGCTCGCGCAGCCAGTAGACAATCGGCACCGGGAAGCCCACCTTGGGACGGGTGGCCCACTCATCGGGCAGTGACTTGTTGGCAGCGTGGCGGAGTACCTGTTTGTTGCCGTTCTCGTTGATGCGGTAGCGGTCGGGAATGTGCTCGGCGAACTCCATGACTTTGCGGTCCAGGAAGGGCACGCGCAGCTCCAGCGAGTGCGCCATGCACATCTTGTCGGCCTTGAGCAGAATGTCGCCTGGGAGCCACATGTTCATGTCCAGGTACTGCTTCTTGACCAGCTCGGGCTGACCCTTCACGCGCGCATAGATGGGAGCGGCAAGCTCGAAGGCGCCATCGCCGGTGTTGTACTCGGGCTTGAGCACGCTATCGACCTCGCGCTCCGGCCACACCAGAGCCTGGCCCAGGAACGACTTCTCGGGAATCTCGGCACCCTTGACCAAGAAGTTGTGGCCCTTGAAGTACGGCATATGCAGCGCCAGGTTACCGAGCGCGCGGCGAATGGGCAACGGCACCATCTTTTTGTACTTGCGCACCGGAACCGTGTCCTCGTAGTAGGCGTAGCCGCCAAAGAGCTCGTCGGCGCCTTCGCCCGAAAGCACGACGGTAACATCCTTGCGCGCCATCTCGGCCAAGAACCACAGCGGCACAGACGACAGGTTGGACTGCGGCTCGTCCATGTGATACTGAATGTCCTCGAGTGCGCCAAAGAACTCGTCGGCGGTGATCATCTTGCGGACATTCTCGACGCCGAGCTTGTCGGATAGCTCCTTGGCGTAGTTAGTCTCGTTGAAATTCTTGTAGTCAAAGCCCACCGAGAAGGTCTTGTCGGGCATGAGACAAGCGGCAATATAGCTGGAGTCGACGCCGCCGGAGAGGAAGGAAGCGACCTTAACATCAGCGATGCGATGGGCCTCGACGCTCTCGTGCACGACCTCGTCCAGCTCGTCGACGTACTCCTCGAACGGCTTCTCGACGGCAGAGTAATCGCAATCCCAATAGCGCTCGATGTTCATCTTGCCGGTCGGGATGTCTACGGTAAAGTAATGCGCCGGCGGCAGCTTGTAGACACCCTCAAAGAAGGTCTCCTCGGTTGCCGAATACTGCAGCGTCATGTACGGACGCAGGGCCTTTTTGTTGACCGCCTTGTGGAAGTGCGGGTAGTCCAGGAAACTCTTGATTTCGGAGCCAAAGAGCACACCCGGCGCGCCGTCGCCCGCATCGGCCATGGGATAGTAGTAGAGCGGCTTGATGCCAAAGATATCGCGGGCGCCAAAGAGCTTGTTCTTCTTCTTGTCCCAGATGACGAAGGCGTACATGCCGCGCAGGCGATCGAGTACGGCCTCGCCCCACTCCTCGTAGCCGTGCAGGAGGCTCTCGGTGTCGGCTCCACAGTGGAACTTATAGCCCTTGGCCTCGAGCTCGGAGCGAAGCTCCTGGAAGTTGTAGATCTCGCCGTTGAAGACGATAACGACGCTGCCGTCCTCATTGGCCATGGGCTGAGCGCCAGCCTCGGTCAGGTCGAGGATCGACAGGCGGCGGAAGCCCAGGGCAACGCGGCCGTCGATAAACTGGCCGCCCATGTCGGGACCACGATGGACGATGCGGTCCATCATCTTGGTGAGCACCTCGGATTGGTTATCCGTCCCACCGACAAAACCGACAAAACCGCACATATACTATCCCCTCTGCTGTTGCTGGGTATCAAATCGAATCAGTAGCTTTTGAGTATACCCGAGGGCGCAAAGAGGGGCGGAATGTTCAGGCAATCTCAACTGAATCAGCTCCGCGCCGACACGCGCCGGTTACCTTTAATGGATATGAGGTGAATGGGGCGATTGTTTTGCTATACTCTCTCCGCACGGGCGATTGGCGCAACGGTTAGCGCAGGTGCTTTACACGCACAAGGCTGGGGGTTCGAATCCCTCATCGCCCACCACTGATTTGATAGGCTCCCAGCAATGGGAGCCTTTCTTTTTTGGGCCCATTTCATGGGATTCGAACCCGCAAGGGTGCGGAGCTGAGGAAACGCGCAAGCGTTTTCCAGCGCAGCACGCGAGGAGCGGAGCGACGAAGCGGGCCGCGGGCGGCGCCAGCCGCACGCGGACATCCCTCATCGCCCACCACTGATTTGATAGGCTCCCAGCTATGGGGGCCTTTCTTTTTTGGGCCCAGCGCATGGGATTCGAACCCGCAAGGGTGCGAAGCTGAGGAAACGCGAAGCGTTTTCCAGCGCAGCACGCGAGGGCCGGAGCGCGCTGTGTTAGGCCAAAACGTCCGACAGGATCTCGATCAGACTGTCCACGTCGGCTTCCTCGCACACGAGTGGCGGCAGGAAACGCAGCGTATGTGCGCCCGTAGCGTTAATCACAGCACCGGCGGCCAGCGCTCGGGCAACAATGTCATGCGCATCGCCCGCAGCGTCATCCAGGTCGCAGCCGAGCATCAAGCCGCGACCGCGCACCTCGGTTACGTGCGGTAACTTGGCGAGCTTTGCCTCCATATAGGCACCCACCTTGGCGGCATGTTCTGCGTAGTCGCCGCACACAAGCGCGGAGAGCGTCGCGGCGCACGCCGCGACAGCCAAGCAGCTACCGCCAAAGGTCGAGCCGTGGTCGCCCGGTTTAAACACGTCGGCGATCTCCTTCTTTGCCACCACGGCACCCATGGGCACGCCATCGGCAATGCCCTTGGCAAGGCTCATGATGTCGGGTTCCACGCCATAGGTTTGGAATGCAAACGGCTTGCCGGAGCGGAAGATGCCGCACTGGACCTCGTCGGCGATAAGGACGGCACCGGCCTCGTGCGCCAGGTCGCGCGCGGCAGCCATAAACTCCTCGGTCATGGGATGCACGCCACTCTCGCCCTGGATCGGCTCGAGCATCACGGCGCAAATCTCGCTTCCCAGCCGCTTAAAGATTGCGCGCAGCTCATCGACATCGTTGGGCGTGCAGGCCACAAAGCCACCCGGCAGCGGGCGGAAGCTGTCCTGCAGCCAATCCTGCATGGTAGCGGCAATGGTCTCGAGCGTACGGCCGTGGAAGCCGCCGCGCATGCACACGATGGTGTTGCCGCCGTTGCCGGCGCGCTTTGCATACAGGCGCGCAAGCTTCATCGAGCCCTCGTTGGCCTCGGCGCCGGAGTTGGCAAAGAAGGTCTCCCAAACCTGCTCATCCGCAGCCGGGGCACCAAGAGCAGCTGCCGTGGTCTCATCGCCGGCGACAATGGCATCGGCAAGCACGCGCGCACCATCTACGTCGTCGTTAGCAAGCTTGGACAGCAGCGCCGCGACCTGTCCACGCTGCTCGATGTAGAAGTAATTGGAGACATGCATGAGCTTTTTGGTCTGTGCCTCGAGCGCCGAGAGCACAGCCGGGTCGCCATGACCTAGGCTGCACACGCCGATGCC
Organism: uncultured Collinsella sp.; assembly: GCA_958446785.1. Lineage (GTDB taxonomy): Bacteria > Actinomycetota > Coriobacteriia > Coriobacteriales > Coriobacteriaceae > Collinsella. The sequence goes on from CAUCXP010000115.1 coordinate 4,007, forward strand.
GGCAAGAAAGTCGAGGTACTCACGACCATCGTCGCCGGTGAGCTTCATGCCGTGACCCTCGACAAACTCGACCGGAGAGCGGCCAAAGGTATGCATAACGTAATGGGATTCAAGCGATTGCTGAGCTGCAAGTGACATGGGATGCCTTTCGTTGAGCGCCGGACGGCGCAGGCCTATGGGTGCAGAAATGGGGCGGCTGAGGGTCAGTTAGACCGTCTGAAGCTTCTCGACCTCGTCGAGGTTCTCGGTCAGACGCGCAGCAAACGTCGAAAGCGGATGCGGATGCGTATCGAACTCGTAAGCCGTCTCGGTGGAATGGATCACGGTGCCGACGCCGGCATCGGTCAGCAGCTCCAGCAGCAGCGAATGCGGCGTGGTGCCGTTGATGATGTGAGCGCGAAATACGCCGCCGGCAAGCGCATCGACGGCCGCGTGCAGCTTGGGAATCATGCCCTTATCGACCTCGCCGCCGTAGAGCATTTCGTTAACCTCGTCGAGTGTTAGGTTGGAGATGAGTGAGTCTTTATCGCTAAAGTCCTTGTACAGGCCGTCGACGTCGGTCAAAAAGATCGCCTTGTGCGCGTGGAGCGCTGCCGCAACGGCACCGGCGGCGGTATCGGCGTTGATGTTGAAGAAACCGCCGTCCTCCCCCGCCGCGACGGTAGCGATGACGGGGATGTACTCGCTATCGAGTAAGCGCTCGATATAGTCGGTGTTGACGTGCGTCACTTTGCCCACGCGACCGAGCTCGGGGTCGAGCGGCTCGGCGATGAGCGTGCCGGCATCGCTGCCCGACACGCCCACGGCCAGGTTGCCGTGGTGGTTGATGGCAGCAACCAGCTCCTGGTTAACCTTGCCGCCCAGCACCTCGCGCACGATATCCATCGTCGCCGGCGTGGTCACGCGCTGGCCGTTCTTAAACTCGACGGGAATATCGTAATGGCTCAGCGCCTCGTTAATAGCCTTGCCGCCGCCGTGCACGATGACGGGGCGCATACCGATGATCTTGAGCAAAACGATGTCGCTCATCACGTCGCGGCGCAGCTGCTCATCAACCATGGCGGCTCCGCCATATTTGATAACAACCGTCTTGCCGGTCAGGTTCTTAATCCACGGCAGCGCTTCGAACAGCAGCTGCGCGGTTGCTTCGTTGGATTCGCTCGAACGACAATCGCGTGCGAATTTCATAATCTGCCTCGTCTTTCATATCGTTATTGCGCCGTGCTCCGCTGTCCGCAATCGCGGCAAGATGCGCAGCGTGCCCGGAATCTAGGAACGGTAGTCGCCGTTGATGGAGATGTACTCATGCGTGAGGTCGCAGGTCCACACGGTCGTTGCCGCGTCGCCTGCGCCCAGGTCGGCCGAGATCACGATCTCGGGCGCCTCGAAACGTCGTAGAGCCTCGTCCTCGTCAAAGGGAACAGTCAGACCGTCGCGACAGACAGGCATGCCCATCATGTCGATGGAAACGTCTTCCTGATTAAACTTCACGCCGCACTTGCCAAGCGCCATAGCAACGCGGCCCCAGTTGCAGTCGTGGCCGGCGATGCAGGTCTTAACGAGCGGCGAGTTGGCAACGGCACGGGCGGCGA
>CAUCXP010000116.1 GCA_958446785.1 uncultured Collinsella sp.
CGAGCCGTCGGATGACTTGAAGAAGGGGGAGGCCTCGCGGCCTCCCCCTTTTTTGTATCTCGGGCAATTTGTCTCACATAGTAGCTGTGTTTTATAACCCTCGTTTGTCGCATCTTCTGTGAACGGGCTACAATAACTTAGTCTGTGCGATATGGAGGTGAACATGGCTGAAGCTGGTATCGGCGTTGATATCGTCGAGATTTCCCGCATGAAATCAATTCTTGAAAAGACGCCGTCGTTTGCTCGGCGTGTGTTTACCGAAGAAGAGCGTGCGTATTGCGATGCATCATCGCGTCCCGCTGCTCACTATGCGAGCCGCTTTGCTTCGCGCGAGGCGGTGCTTAAAGCTCTCGGCACGGGTTTTAGTCAAGGCGTGGGTCGCAAGGATGTTTCGGTAACGCGTGATAAACTCGGCAAACCGAAGGCGCTGCTTTCGGGCCGTGCTCTCGAGATCGCTCAAGAACTGGGCGTTGTTGAGGTCGCTCTTTCCATTACGCTTACGGGAGACTTGGCCGTTGCGAATGCCATCGCGATTACCGAAGATGCTCGGCCTAAGCCAAAAGATGAAAAGGTGAGCACCAAGAAACGCGTTGCGCAGACATTTAAAGAGGCTCGCTCTGTATTAGATGAGCTCGAGCAGCTGCAGAATTCAGCATTGACGGAGCACCTGGGCGATGCTTCGCAAGATACGCTAGGAGCATAGATGAAACCGGTTTTGAGTACCGAAGAAGTCGTTCGTCTCGAGGATATCATCGAACGCGAAGGGACTTCGAAGGCCGAGCTTATGGAGCTAGCGGGTGAGTTTGCCGCTAACGAGGTCTTGAAGCTCAATCCCGATCGGGTTCTCGTTTTGGTCGGTTTTGGTAATAATGGCGGCGACGGTTGGGTTGCCGCCGATATCCTGAGCCACAAGGGTGTGGACGTGGATATCGTTTCTCCGGTTGAGCCGGATGAGATTCCTGCTGCTCTGGCACGTCATGTTGCTCGTCGAACTGCCGGCCGCGATGTGCACGTTTGCGTCGGTCCCTCGCGTGACGAACTCGAGGTTTTGATCGATAAGGCCGATGTTGTTGTCGATGCCATTTTTGGTACCGGTTTCCACGGGAATCTGCGTGCGCCGTTCTCCATTTGGATTCCTACGGTCAATGAATGCGCCGATTGTGTCGTATCCATTGATGTCCCCTCGGGCCTGAATGCCGAGACGGGCGTTGTTGATGACGACTGCATTCGTGCCGAGCGCACGGTGACGATGATTGCGCCCAAGATTGGTCTGTATAGCGCTGATGGTCCTGAGTATGCTGGCGATTTGATCTGCGGCAATCTTTACGACCGTCTTGACGAGGTCATCGATGATGTCGACCACGCCGCCGAGATTGTCGAGCCCGGTGACTTAGTTGATTACTTTGCTCCGCTACCATCGAATATCGATAAGTATTCCCGTGGCTCTGTGCTTATTGTCGCCGGATCTGCGCAATATCCTGGTGCTGCCATTATGGCGGCCAAGTCTGCAGCTCGCGCGGGTGCTGGTTACGTGGCAGTCGCGGCTCCTGACGCCTGCGCCAATCTCATTCGCATGGCACTTCCTTCGATTCCGGTCTTTGCTATTCCGTCTGATTCCCGCGGCTCCTTTGGCGCCGCTGCGCGCATGACGGTGTGCGAGATCGCAAAGAAGTACAGCTGCGTGCTGTGCGGTCCCGGTATGACGACGTCTGCCGGCGCTATGCAGGTGGTTTCGGGCTTGCTCGAGCTTGATGTACCGCTAATTTTGGACGCCGATGCACTCAACTGCCTTGCTAAGATTGCCATTGACGGTATTGATAGTAACCCCGAGATGTATCGCCGCGAGCAGCCGTTGGTTATGACGCCGCACTATCGTGAGCTTTCGCGCCTGGTTGCCGGTGACGAGGTGAACGACCTTGGTACCGCGATTGCGGCCGCGCAGAAGGTTGTCTGGGCTGCAGGCTCCGACAATCTGGTGGTCATAGCCAAGGGGCCGACGACGGCTATCTGTGGCGTTGAGCGTGTGCTGCTGCCGCTCTCGGGTCCGGCTTCTCTGGCAACTGCCGGTTCGGGTGATGTTCTCGCGGGTATTTTGGCCGGCACGCTTGCCACCATGCGCGACGAGATGGATCGTTGGGAGTTGCTGTATTCGTACGCCGTCGCACTTCACAGCTACGCCGGTTTTGCCGCGGCGACGGAGTATGGTGAGAAGAGCGTCATCGCGACCGATCTTATCGACTTGATCGGTCCTGCCATGGAGCTGGCGGCAAAGGATGCGCTCGAAGATCTGGGAATCATGGACGAAGGGTCGGATGACTAATCATGAATAAAGCCGATTTGACGCGCTGGTCCTGGGTCGAGATCGACCGCGGGGCGCTCCGTCGCAACACGAGGGCCTATAAGAACTTGTTGAATCCGCGTCAGCGCCTGTGCTGCGTGGTCAAGGCCGATGCTTATGGTCATGGAGCTGTTGAGTGTGCCAAGATCATGTATTCGGCCGGTGCCGACATGTTTGCCGTGGCGACGGTTAACGAGGGCGTTGGGCTCCGTCAGGGCGGGATTACTAAGCCCGTCCTGATTCTAAGTGAGCCGCCTATCGAGGCTATTCCTGCATTGCTCGAATTCGATATCATGCCCTCGGTCTATACGTCCGATTTTGCTCTTGCGTATGGCGAATGCGCCGTCGCGGCGGGCAAGGTGGGCAAGTACCATCTTGCCATCGAGACGGGCATGAATCGTATCGGTGTTCACTACACACAGGTGCTCGACTTTGTACGCGGCATCAGTTTCCATCGCGGCATCCAGTGCGACGGCGTATTTACGCACTTTGCCACGGCCGATGAACCTTCGGGTTGGGACTACAAGCTGCAGTGCCAGCGTTTTACCGAGGCCGTTCAGGCCATTAAGGACGCAGGTTTTGAATGCGGTATCGTGCATTGTGCCAATACGCCGTCCTCGATGCTCGATTCTTCAATGCACTTTGACATGATTCGTGCCGGCATCGGTTTGTATGGTCTGCAGCCATGTGAGCTGAGTGGTCGCGTGATGCAGCTTGATCCCGTCATGAGCGTCCACGCGCGTGTGACGCGCGTGGCGCATCCTGCGATGGGCGAGGGCGTGGGCTACGGCTTTACCTACCGCGTACCGCGCACGCGCGTTCAGATCTGCACCCTTCCGATCGGTTATGCCGATGGCCTTTCGCGTACGCTTTCCAATCGTATGGACGTGCTGTATCGCGGCGAGCGTGTGCGTCAGGTGGGCAATATCTGCATGGACCAGTTTATGGTCGCCATTCAGTCCAACCCGGCGCATGAGATTCCCGAGGCCGAGTATGGTGACGAGATGATCATTGTCGGCCGCGATGGAGATGCCGAGATTACCATGGACGAGATGGCGCGCCTACGCGGCACGATTAACTACGAGGTCGCTTGCGGCTTTGGTATGCGTCTCGACAAGGTCTACGTGTAGGAGTCGCTATGGGCGTCATGCACATCCCCGGCCATAGCCATCAGGCGCCGCGTGAGGTCGCACTCGAGGAGATCGAGGCCGTTCTGGGCGATTGTCACCTTTGCCAGCTTTACCAGTCGCGCCATAACATCGTGTTTGGCGTGGGAAACCCCCACGCTCGCGTGATGTTTATTGGCGAGGCGCCGGGCCGCAATGAGGATTTGCAGGGCGAGCCCTTTGTGGGGGCGGCAGGCGAGGACCTCAACGGCATTTTGTCGCTGGCGGGGCTCAAACGCGAAGACGTCTACATTGCCAACGTGCTTAAGTGCCGCCCGCCGGGAAACCGCAATCCGCGTCCCGAGGAAGTGCTGGCTTGCTCGCCATTTTTGCGTGAGCAGATTCGAAGCATCTGGCCCGATATTATTGTGACGCTCGGCAACCCCGCGACGCACTTTGTGCTAAAGACCGAGATTGGCATTACTAAGCTGCGCGGCAGGTTCCACCAGATGGGGCATTTTGTGGTAATGCCCACGTTCCATCCGGCAGCAGCGCTGCGCAATCCGGCGTGGCAGGAGCTGCTGGAGGAAGACTTTAAGATGCTGGGCGACTATCTGGAGCGACATCCCGCGCCAGAGGACGCCTCGGAATAATAAGGAGCATATATGTCCCTGGAGCGCCTGGGGGTAGGTACTTACAAAACGACTTGCGCTGCCGATACGGAGTACTTTGGCGAGCTAATTGCACCGTGCCTTGAGGACGGCGATGTGCTCATCCTGACCGGTGGCCTGGGAGTGGGCAAAACTCACTTTACCAAGGGCGTCTCGCGCGGGCTGGGCGATGGGCATATGGTTACGAGCCCTACGTTCGCCCTCATAGCCGTTCACGATCAAGGTCGTATTCCGCTGTTTCACTTTGATCTATACCGCCTGGAGCATGCCTACGAGCTCGAGGATACGGGCATTTTCGATGTGCTGGGCTATGAGGGTGCTTGCCTGCTGGAATGGGGCGAACAATTCCAGGACGAGCTGACGGATGAGTATCTTTCGGTGACGCTCAGGCGTGATGAGGGCGACAGCGACGTGCGAACGATAACGCTTGAGGCGCACGGTGACCGCGCAATGGAGCTTTCCCATTTGATTGATAAGGCTGTACAAGATGAGCTTGCATAACGACAACGCGCTGGTGGTGGCGCTCGATACCTCGACTGACATGCTTGCCTGCGCGGCAAGCTGGATTGATGGGCAGACGGGTGAGACGAAGCTCGTGAGTGGCGACCACATGTGTCGCCGTCACGCCAACGTTGAGCTCGTGAATACCGTTGATGGCGTGCTGGCTCAAGCCGGTCTGGATCGCAGCGATGTTGGTTGCTATGTGGTCGGCCGCGGCCCGGGGTCCTTTACGGGTGTGCGCATCGGCATCTCCACTGCCAAGGGCCTCGCGCGTGGTGCCAATGTTCCGCTGCTGGGCGTGTCGACGCTCGACGCTTGCGCTTGGACGGCGTGGAAGGCTGGCGTGCGCGGCAAGCTTGGTATCTTGGCCGATGCTATGCGCGGTGAGGTATATCCGGCGCTGTATATGCTGGTCGATGAGGGTCCCGAGCGTCAATTTGAGCGCGAACACGTGGTCAAGGCCGCCGTGGCGCTCGATGAGTGGCGCCAAGCAGCGGACTGGGGCCAGGTTCAGCTGACCGGTGACGGTCTCGTGCGCTATGGCAAGCTGCTGGGTGAGGACGAGGCCGCCCGCTGCGTGGAGCGCGACCTGTGGTGGCCTTCGGGCGAGGGCTTGCTGCTCGCGCACGCTGCGGGTGACGGCGATCCGGCCCGCGTCCTGCCGATTTACACGCGCCTTTCGGATGCCGAGGAAAACGAGCGCAAGCGTCTTGGTCTTGCCGAGAGTGCGCAGAGCGAAATTACGGGTGTTGCCGATGAGCTCGCCGGTCGTCATCTGCAGTTCCGTCCCATGGGCGCGGCGGATGCCGAGGGCGCAAGCGCGCTGGAGGCTGCCTGCTTTGAAGGTGCCGGACACGAGGCATGGACGCCGGGCATGTTCCTGTCCGAACGGGGCGAGGACGTCGCTGCGCCGCGTAGTTGGCGGGTGGCACACGACGACGGCAAGCTGCTGGGCCTCGCCGGCGGTATGGT
>CAUCXP010000117.1 GCA_958446785.1 uncultured Collinsella sp.
AGCTGCGGGAACGGCCTATTCGCTCAATGTGTTCGGCTGAGATCGGAAATCAACCCTTCGCCGTCGGCGAGCACGTCGTTGCCGTCGACGTCCTTAAGAAGCACCGAGACCTTCTGCTCGGCATCGGACAGGCGGGTGCGCAGGCTCTTGAGGAGCTCGACGCCGCGGGTATAGCTCTCGAGCGACTCCTCGAGCTCCATATCGCCCGACTCCAAGCTGCGGATGATGAGCTCCAACTCCTGCGAAGCCTGCTTGTACGTAAGCTGCTCGACCGGGGTTTTCTCTGCCATATCTGTTTCCTTTCCTAAAGGTTTATCGCTATGGAACGCGGCCTACTCGACCGTATCGACCGTTGCCGCCACGTTGCCGTCTGCCATGCGCACGCGGATGGCGTCGCCGGGCTTAAAGGTCTTGGCGCTCGTGGCCACCCCATCATCGCTGTACGCGATGGAATAACCACGGGCAAGCACCTTGAGCGGCGACAGGGCATCGAGCGAGGCTGCCGCACGGCCCAGGTCGGACGCAGGTTTGCCGAGCATCGTGCGCCCCTGATGCTCCAGGCGAGAGCTCGCGAGCGCGAGCGAATGGCGTTTGCCATCGAGCCCCGAGGTGCTTGCAACCAGGCGCTCGGGCAGGCGCTCAAAGTTTGAGCGGAAAGCCCCAACCGAACGCGTTATGGCGCCGGACAGACGATCAGCCGTCAGGGCAAGCTCAGACTCGCGACGCTCGACCATAAACGTTGGGTCGTTGAGGCACGGGCGGCACGCAGCCGCATCGAGCGCATCGCCCAAGCGGGCCGTATAGGTATCCCAGGCGCGGCGACCGCGCTGATCGAGCATCTCCAGGTCGACCTGGGCCGACCCAATCATCGATGCCATCGCGGCACCCAGACGCTGATGGCGCGCCTCGAGCACATCGGCCAACTCCGTCATAGCCGGCGCCACCGATTCTGCCGCCGCCGTGGGCGTGGAGGCGCGGCGGTCGCTCACCATGTCGCAAATCGAGGTATCGGGCTCATGGCCAATGCCGGTCACCACGGGCACAGGACAAGCCGCCACCGCGCGGGCAAGCTCCTCATCATTAAAGGTCATGAGGTCCTCAAAGGAGCCGCCGCCGCGCACCAGCAAAATACAGTCGGGCGCCGGCGTGATGGCGGCGGCACGGCACAGGCCCTCGATGAGCTCAGCCGGCGCACCCTCGCCTTGAACCTTGGCGCCCACGCAGACGAGCTCGACGAGCGGGTTGCGACGACGCAATGTGCGCTTGACGTCGTCGATTACGGCACCCGAAAGCGAGGTGACAACCGCCACGCGGGAGCAGAACACCGGAATGCGGCGCTTGCGCGCTTCGTCCATCAGGCCCTCGCGGCGTAGTTTTTCGGCCAACTGAGCCATCTGCTGACGCAGCAGGCCCTCCCCCGCCAGCGAGAACGAGCGGGCAACGAAGCTCATGCGACCCGTAGGCTTGTAGAGATTGAAGCTACCCTTAAAGCTCACCTGCATGCCGTCGCGCAAGTCGAAGGTACGCTTAAGGTAGGCGCCCTTCCAGATGATGCAGTCGACGGCGGCCGAGTCGTCTTTAATCTGGAAGTAGCAGTGGCCGCTTCGGGCATTGGGACCGCGGAAACCCGTGACCTCACCCAAAACGCTCAGCTGCGGAATGGCATCGAGCGCGCCGGCGGCGATCTCCACCGCTTGGCTCACGCTGAGCTCTTTGCGCTCCTGCTCTTCCGATCCGTCGAACTCGGCGGAAACGGTATTGCCGGTCAGATTCCAGCCTGCCACGCAGCCCCCTTTCGTCATCGTGCACATGGGCTCCGGCCCTGCGCAAATTCAAGTCCAACACATAGTACAGCGCCGCGAGGACACAAATCTCCGCGGCGCCTGTCAAGCCAATTTGTTATCGGTTGGAGTTTCTGTTGTAACGAGCCATAAGGTAGAGCAGCTGAATGATCGAAGTGAGCGCTGCGGCAACATAGGTAAGCGCAGCGGCCGTCAGCACCTTCTTGGCACCGTTGACCTGCTTGGAGCTCATACCCGACTGCTCAATATACGCCACGGCGCGCCGACTGGCATCAATCTCAACCGGCAGCGTAACCAGCTGGAACAGCACGCTAAACGAGAAGAAGATCAGTGCGAGGATCGTGAGTCCCGCTATGTTCATAAACAGACCCATGAGCAGCACGATCGTCCAGGTGTTCTGGGTAAAGTTGACGACCGGCACGAGGGCGGTGCGTACCTTCATCATGGCATAGCCGCCTTGACGCTGCGCGGCATGGCCTGCCTCGTGACAAGCGACAGCAACGCTTGCGACCGAGCCGCCAGAACGGTTGGCGTCTGACAGATACAGGTTGTTGTCCTGCGGGTTGTAATGGTCGGTGAGCTCGCCGGCGACACCCTTGATACCCACGGCGTTGCAGCCGTTGGCGTCGAGCATGCGGCGAGCGACCGTGGCGCCCGTGTCGCCGTCTGAGCGAACCTTGGACCAGGTTTTGTACGTCGAGTTGATATAGTTCTGTGCGGCAAGGCCAAGCACCGTGCAGACAAGAACAACCAGCAGGTACAGCGGGTCGATGCCAAAGCCGTATCCATAGTAATAAGGCATGCGAATTCCTCCGAATCGAGTTACACGTTGGAGGCATTCTACCCACTCAACCGGAAAGCAAGTCAGCATCGAAGTTTTGGCATCGTCAGCGAAAACGGCCGAGAGCGAGCAAGGTGACGTGAAAGAGAAGCGACGCGTACTTTGGTACGCGAGCGACGATTGAACGTCAGATTGCCGCTCTCGGCCGTTTGCAGCGTCGAGCTGTTACGCGGTTTGGTAAAACCGCGTAACTATAAGAGTTCAATCTTTCCGTCCTTCACGGTGAGCCCCATGTTGCCCGAGAGCAAATCGTCCAGGCGCGAGCCCACAAGCTCAAAACGCCAGCCTTCGCGCAGGGGGCTTTGCTCAGGATGCTCGATGTAGTCGGCCAGGTCATCGCGTGAGGCAATGACAGAGGTTGCCACGCCCGAGCGCTCGGAGACCAAGCGAATAAGCGCATACATAAGGTCAGTCACGCTCTCCAGCTCCGGCGAAATCTGACGATGTCCGCGCACCAAGAGCGGCAGGCGATCGTGCGGACAGCTCGCACCGCGCTTGATGGCCATGAGCGCGCCGTCCACGTCGCGCTCCCCCAGCTGGTCCGTGCCGCGGATGCTACGGAACTCCTCGACACGCACGGGATTGCGCTTAACCAGGGCCAGCAGCGTATCGTCGGACATAACCCACTTGCGCGGGATGTTGCGCCGCTCAGCGCGGTCCTCACGCCAGGCAGCAAGCTCGCGCGCAATGCCCAGCTGATGGCGGCTGCACGAGTTGATGCGCTTGACCTTGCGGAACGCTTCGTGGCGGTCGGCGCGGTAGTGCGACTCGTCGGCCAGAGGACGCAACTCGTCGAGCACCCAATCCACGCGGCCCAGCTCGCGCAGGCGGCTCATCATCTCGGTATAGGCAACGATCAGATACTTGACGTCATCGATCGCGTACTCAATCTGCTTATCGGTCAGCGGGCGGCGCGACCAGTCGGTCAGCGACTCGGTCTTGGGCAATGAGACGCCGCAGAACGTCTGAACGAGCGCACCATACGAAATCTGCTGGCGCTCGCCCAAAAAGGCGGCGGCCACCTGCGTGTCAAAAATGGGACGCGGCAGCACGCCCACGGTATGGAGCATAACCTCCATATCCTGCGAGCAGGCGTGAAAGACCTTGGTCACGCTCTCATCGCCCATAAGCTCGGCAAGCGGCGACAGGTCGTCGATCACCAAAGGATCGACCGCGACGCTCTCGGCAGGGGTGGCAATCTGGACCAAGCACAGGCGCGGGTGGAACGTGCGCTCGCGCAAAAACTCGGTATCGACGGCAATCGCGTCGAACTCGCGGGCGCGCTGACAAAAGTCGAGCAGAGCCTGATGTGTGGAAATGTACATATCAACCCATCGAATAAGGTTAGGCCCGAAAAACACGGGTAGGATATCGGCATTGCCCTACAACTATACTCGGTTAGTCACAGAACGGGAACGTAAGTATGCGCTGCCTTATCATCCACAACCCGGCATCGGGCCCCAGCTCAGATGAAATCTACGCGTTCACGCACGCCCTCGCGCAGGGCGGCGACGAGGTCGTGATGCGTTTTATAGGCGATGGCATGGAACCCGAGGATGCCGTGGCAGACGTGCGCGAGTTTGATCGCGTGGTGATTTCGGGCGGCGACGGCACCGTCTCCAACGTGCTCGACCAAATGCGCGGATGCGGCGTCCCCACGCTCGTCTTCCCCTCCGGCACGGCCTGCCTGTTCTTCAACAACATTGGCAATGCCCCCGAGGCCGCGGCGCTCGCCAAGGCCTGTCGCGTCGGCCGTACCGTCAAGGCGGACATGGGCGAGCTCTTTTGGCTCGACGAGAACGGCAACGAAAAGCGCCACGGCTTTATTATCATCGCCGGATCGGGCTACGATGCCAAGATCATGATGAAGGCCGCCCCCACCAAAAACGACATCGGCGAGATCGCCTATTTCCTGTCCGCGCTCGCCACACCCAACCCTACGGTGGCGCACTTTACGATTGAGCATGACGGCATTGTCGAGGAGCTCGATGGCATCTGCTGCATGGCCGGTAACACCTCGGTCATTCAAAACGACATCAACCTGTTCCCCGATTGCCGTATGAACGACGGCATGGTCGACATCGCGGTCATCGAGCCCGTAAAAACCGTCCAGCTCCTGCCCACCGTGATCACCGCCGCGCTCGACCCCGCCGGCAAGGTGCTCGGCCGTCCGCAGTTCAAGATCATCCAGACCAAAGAAGCCAAGATCACCTGCACGCCGTCGCTGGACATGCAGTTCGATGGCGAAATCATCTCCAGCAACTCGGGCGTCTTTGGAGCCCGCGCGCTTCCGCAATGCCTCGACCTCATCGTCGACGAATTCTCACCGCTTGGTAAATAGGAGGACCCCATGAACGACAATCCCCTGATCGGCTTTATCATCATCGTTTTGGCCATGCTCGTCGGCTATGCGATCAACGTGATCCACCGCCGGAAGAAGTAATTCCACATTGGTATGATATTCATCCAATTATCGTCTCCCCTGCTGTTTATGCATTTGCCAAACAGCGGGGGATTTTCTTTGCGCCCCGTGCAAGGCGCTTTATTCAGGTATAGTAATTGCAGGGCGTCTTTATTAAAGTAAAGCTACAAACCGAGTATAATTAACCGCTCATCGCATATTTCATTACGCTTATCGAGTAAGTTTCTTTCATAGATGAATATTGTTTCCAGTTCGTTACGCTAATGGGGTGTCTTTATTGGCTGAAGCCCTCTGGCAACGGAGGGCTTTTGCACGCTGGGAGGGAAAATGAGGAAAACTCACCCCGTCAACGCGCTCAAAAAGCTTGGCATAGGCCTAGCCTTTGGAGCTGCAACCATCATGTCCATGCCGACGTCTGCGCTCGCCTGCACGCAGATGTACATGGGCAAGAACCTTACGGC
>CAUCXP010000118.1 GCA_958446785.1 uncultured Collinsella sp.
GGGGTTCATGGTGGTGAGCCACATCATTTCCGGTTCGTTCTCACCAAGACCCTTGGAGCGGTTGATCGAGCACTTCTGGTCGCCGATCTCCTTAAGAATGCCGTTCTTCTCGAGTTCGGTGTAGGCAAAGTAGGTCTTCTCTTTGCAGTTGATCTCGTAGAGCGGTGACTCGGCGATATACACGTAGCCCTCGTCGATAAGCGTGGGCACCAGGCGGTAGAGCATGGTGAGCACGAGCGTGCGGATGTGATAACCGTCGACGTCGGCGTCCGTACAGATGATGACCTTGTTCCAGTTGAGGTTGTCCAGGTCGAAGGCACCAAGGTTCTTGATGCGCTTGTCCTTGATCTCCACACCGCAGCCCAGCACGCGCATAAGGTCCATGATGATGTCGGACTTAAAGATGCGCGGGTAGTCCTCTTTCAGACAGTTGAGGATCTTGCCTCGGACGGGCATAACACCCTGGAACTCGGCATCGCGCGAGGTGCGGATGGCGCCTGCTGCCGAGTCGCCCTCTACGATGTAGATCTCGCGACGGCTCTTGTCCTTGGAGCGGCAGTCGATGAACTTCTGCACGCGGTTGGCCATGTCGGTCTTCTGCTGCAGATTGGTCTTGATGCTCTGGCGCGTCTTCTCGGCGTTCTCGCGCGAGCGCTTGTTGATGAGCACCTGCTCCACGATCTTGTTGGCAGCGTCTTTGTTCTCGATCAAGTAGGTCGAGAGGCGCTCCTTAAAGAAGGCGGTCATGGCCTGCTGGATAAAGCGGTTATTGATAGCCTTCTTGGTCTGGTTTTCGTAGGACGTCTGGGTGGAGAAGCAGTTGGTCACCAGTACCAGGCAGTCCTGGACGTCTTGCCACTTAATGCCGGTCTCGTTTTTGTTGTACTTGCCCTGTTGCTTAATATAGGCATCGATGGCGCTGGTCAGAGCGCTGCGCGCGGCCTTCTCGGGCGAGCCGCCGTTCTCGAGCCACGATGAGTTGTGGTAATACTCCTGCATCATGAAGGTGCGCGAGAAGCACATGCACGCGGTGATCTTTACGTTGTAGTCGGGCAGGTCCTCGCGATCGCGACCGCGGCGGTCGGCCTCGATAAAGAAGGGTTCGGTAAGGTAGTCGGTACCGACCTTCTCGAGCACGTAGTCCTCGATACCCTTGGGGTAGCAAAAATCCTCTTCGGAAAACTCGCCGTTGTCGCCCTCGATGCGCAGGCGGAAGGTCACGTTGGCGTTGACCACGGCCTGGCGGCGCATGGTCTCGCGATACCAGTCGTGGGGAATGCTGATCGAGGTAAAGACCTCAAGATCGGGGCGCCACTTGATGGTGGTGCCGGTACGGTCCTCATCGCTGGGCTCGATCTCGAGCGCCTTCTTTTTGGCGCCGACGACCTTGCCTTTCTTAAAGTGCAGAGAGTACTTGTTACCGTCGCGCCAAACGGTGACGTCCATGTACTCGGAAGCGTACTGGGTCGCGCACGAGCCCAGGCCGTTGGTGCCGAGCGAGAAGTCGTAGTCGCCGCCCTGGTTGTTGTTGTACTTGCCACCGGCGTAGAGCTCGCAAAAGACGAGCTCCCAGTTAAAGCGCTTCTCGGAAGGGTTCCAGTCGAGTGGGCAGCCGCGGCCGTTGTCCTCTACCTGAATGGAGCCATCGCGAAAGGCGGTAAGGATGATGAGCTTGCCGTAGCCCTGGCGCGCCTCGTCAACGGCGTTGGACAGGATCTCGAAGGCGGCATGCGCGCAGCCGTCGAGCCCGTCCGAGCCAAAGATGACGGCGGGGCGCAGGCGTACGCGCTCCTCGTCCTTGAGCTGACGAATACTGTCGTTACCATAGTTTGCGGTGTTTTTTGCCATACTCGCTCTCTCGGTGCTCCTTTGCTGCGTTTAAGTCATATAGATAGTCAAGGTAGCATAGCCCAGCCCACAGGCGATTCCACCCAACACGAAATCCATCGAACAATCGTTCGGATTAACGGGTATCGTGTTTAGTGGTAACGCGGCATTGTTAAACAAATTTGGATACAAACGAATTTTATTTAATAGGGACCTAGTTTTACTAAACAAAATCGAATGATGCTGATTGCACGAGCGGGCACAGCGATCGACTATCAATCACGTTTACTCGGACAAAACCGAGTCGGTTCTGTCCGAGTAAGTTTGAATAGCGAATCGAGATTGTTATGTCCACATGGCGATGGCGAACATGGTTTCCATAATGACAGATATAGTTGACATCTTGTGAAGGATGCAATATATTTCTGTCATGTTGCAACGGATATCTGTCCACATTTACGAAAGGAACTCCATGCCGGGCAAAAAGAACCTACGCATGAAGGCGGCACGCGCGGCGGCTGGCCTTTCGCAAGCTGACTTAGCCCAAGCCGTGGGCGTTACGCGCCAAACCATCGGCCTTATCGAGGCGGGCGGCTACAACCCCACGCTCAATTTGTGCGTGGCAATCTGTAAGGCGCTGCGCGTTACGTTGAACGACTTGTTTTGGGAAGACGAAACCGACGCCGACCCTAATGCTCTTTAGGAGTTCACTATGAAATATGAAGATCTGAAAATCGTGCAAAAGTGGCGTGAATATGCCGGCCCAAAGGATGAACGCCTGGAGGCTGAGAACGCGAAGATCTACAAGATTGGCTTCGTGCTGCTTTCGTTTGGCATGTTGATGATCTTTTTCTACCAGTTTATAGCTCGACAGGTTACGTGGGTTCACAGCGACGCTAGTGAAATGCCGCATGGCTTTGCAACGCCGTTCGAGGCAGCCATGTATTTGTGGCTCGTTCTCGTGATGTTGATTTGCGCAGGACTGCAAACGCGGAAGGGCTATGTCGATACCAATCGTTTTGGGCAAACCGAGCATCTTCCTGTTGGATATTTCCTGCTTGTCAGCGGTCTTAGCGGCGCCGCGTTCGCGCTTGTTATTGCCGCAATGCGCTGTATCGCTGAGGCGCAGATCGTACCGCTCGAAAGCGTCTTTTGGTTGGCGAACCTGGTCACGGGCGTGTTCTGCGGTGCGACGATTTTCGCGGCCACGTTTGCTGTCCTGTGCGCAACGTTTTTCACGGCGAAAAGACGCCGTGCCAAGCTCGAGGCAGAACTCGACTCCTCAGACGACATTTAATGCGCAATGGGCTGGCTCTGGGTATTCAGAACCAGCCCATTTTGATGTTCGATGAGCCGAGTCGGCGTCTCTCACAAAGGTAACTAGGAGCTAGCGAGGCCTATCCGAATTGACCTCATTGGCGGTGTCTTTTTCGAGCGCCGTGCGGCGGGCGCTGTAGGCGACAAGGCCGGCACCAGCTGCGGCGAGTGCTGCTGCGGCTGCTGTCAGGGGAGTGTTGACATCGCCCGTGCCCGCAAGCGCGCCCGCTTTTCCGGAGCGCTTGTTATTGCCGTGATCCTTGCCGCCGCCAGAGCCACTGCCGCCACCGGAGCTGCTTCCGCCGGAGCCACCTCCACTCGAGCCGCCATCGCCATCAATCGTCATCGGGGCGTCGTGAAGTCCTGTCGTATCCGCGCTGTCGCATACACCGACCTGAACTTCTGAGCGTTCGCATGCCGCGTCGGGCACATGAAGCTCGTGCAGTACGGCACCCAGCGCCGAGTTTGCGCCCGGTCGAATTTCCTCGAGCGTTACGGGATCGAGCGCCACCAGATTACGCGCCTTCGCATACAGCGTTACGCGTTTGCCCACTTCGTCGCTCCAACTCTCGGGGATGGCGAAGCTCATGCGGAACTGTGCCGTGCAACCCGGTGCCAGCACGGCGTTGCCGTTGTCGGCTACCAGCGGGTGCGTTGCAAAACGTGTGCCCAGCGTCTCGAGTGCGTACTTCACGTGTGCCATGTCGTTGGCCGAAGCGTCCTCGGCAAGCTCTGGATCGTAGATCGATGCCATGCGTGCGTTCACTCCGAATCCGATGGATGCGCTGGAGAACGGCTGGCTAAAGCCCTCTCGATACAGATCGATCGTGCCGGCGGTCAGCAAGGTGTTGCCGTCGTTTCGCACCGTGACCATGAAGGATTCGCCTGCTGCTCCGGGCACCACTGCGCCCGAGGTGGCGACCGCGCCCGTCGGAGTGGCACATGCCACCAAGGGTACTTCGATGCCGTGCAGCTCTGCCTCGCTCTTCTCCGCGCTCACAATGTGCGTGGCGAGCGCGGAGAGCATGCCTCCCGACGTCAAAAAAGTCGTTATCTGATCGACGGGATGGTCAAGTTCGCACATCACGAACGGCTCCGTGAACAGATCGCCTGCCAAGGTGCTGGCGAAGATGCGGAAGTGCTTGCCCATCACTGCTACCGGGTTGCCTTCTTCGTCATAGGTTTGTCCCACCTTGCCATCGGTGTTCTCTACATAGAGCACGCACCTGCCGTTGTTGCTTACGCTAAACGATGCCGGGCCACAGCCTGCGGCACCCACGGGCTGCGTTGCAAATGCCGATGCGCCTCGCGTCCAAGTAATATGCTGCAGTTGCTCGTTGACGGTGGCCAAAAAGCCCGAATGTTGTGGCCACGGCACCGCACGGGGTACCGTGGCGTCTGGTGACATAACGCCCCAGCCCGCAATGGACTGGCCGATCACGGCGTACGATGCGCAGCCGCAACCGTCTGCGGTCTCGTACGCAACGGGCACCACCATTTTGCCGTTGATATTTTCGGGCTCGCCCAGCTCGATACTCGACGGTGCTTGCGGAAAGCGGAGAACTTGGCGGAACGTCAGGCTGTCGCCCGAAACGTCCGACCACAGGGTAAAGCACTCCAGCGCAACCTCAGCCTCGCTGCCGAGTGCCTTTTCTGCGGTGGTTCCGCGGCGGTGGAGGTAGGCACCCGACAGGCGCCCGTCGACCAGCGTCTTGCCCACCGTGATACGCGGGCACTGCAGGCAATGGTAGCCATCCTCTTGCAGGCGGCCGCGCGAGATGCTGCGCCATGACGTATGCGACACCACGCGGGTCTCGTCATTACTTATGCGCAGGCGCACGACGGACAGTATGCCGGCTGTGCTTGCCGTATCGAAAAGGGTGTTGTCGCCGTCGGGGCGCTCGCCCGAGACCAGCAGCACGTAGGCGTCCTGGTTTCCCCTCCCGTCCGTATATTCCACCACGTCGAAGTCGTAATCGTATATGCCGTCGCGCTCTACGTCGCCCTCGCCAAACCCAAGGGGGAAGTCCACGGGCGTGGGGGCGGACCACGTGCCGTTCGTCTTTGTATGCACCACCAGGCGCGAACGACCATTCTCGCCGTAGCGCACCGAGGCGATACGGAACAGGCATTCTACGCCGGCAATCATTGCCAGCTTCATGTGGGCTTCGCTGAGCACGCCAGCAAACAGCACGTTGTCGCTCGAGGGTTTTATGCCGCCACGCTCGTCCTCCGACACGCCGGCAGAATTGGCGTTGGGGTCCGCAACGGCGTTCGTCGCCTGCCCGATATAGGTGTACTTATACATTGGCGCGGCGTTTTCGTCGTTCTCTATCAGTGCATGGACGAAATGCTCGATCTGTCCCGTGTCGTCGCTTT
>CAUCXP010000119.1 GCA_958446785.1 uncultured Collinsella sp.
TGGTTCCACAGGTGTTCGTCTTCCATCACGCAACGGTTGAGCGGTGTGATAACGCCGCCCGGGTCCACACTGTTGGCGATGGCCTGCGGCGCCAGGCGGTTTGCAAGGTTTTTGGTATAGGCGATAACGCCGCCCTTGCTGGCAGCATAGGCAGGAAACTCCGACCCCGTATGCCCGCTTGCCGACCCCACATTGACCACGGATTTGATAGCCGGCGCCGGCTTGGCAGCAAGCCCCTCCCCCACAAAGGCGTAGCGCTCGGTCACGTTGATGGTGCCACACAGGTTGGCGGCGATGTCGTCAGCCGAATCCTGTACACCGGCAACGTTCACGATTACCTGAGGCTCAAGGTCGCTTGGAAACGAGTCCGGCTCGCGAACATCAACGATCAGATGGCGGTAGCGCTCGTGTTCGATCGCCGGCAACAGCAGGTCAAAGCCCACGACCTCGTGGCCCTCATCCAAAAAGCGCTGCACGCACGCGGCTCCGATACCGCCCGAAGCGCCCGTGATCAAAACCCGCATACTTGCTCCTTAGGCGGTTGCGTGGCGCTCGAGGTACTCGGAGCCCACATTCTCGCGCTCCCAGCCGCGCACGACCTTATAGCCCACGGGGCTCAGGAAGACCTCGCACAGCAGCTCGGCAACAGCGCCGGTCAGCGAGCACATAAGGACCTGCACCCAGGTCCAACCAAAGAACGTATGGCTCACCACAATGGCAAAGACCAGGTTGTCGATAAACTGACCAATACCCGTAGACACATAGGAGCGGAAGGCAAAGCTCGCAAAGTTATTCTTTTTGAGCATACGGCCGAGCGACTGGTTGAGCGTGGAGTTAACCACGGCAGAAACGAGCATTGCCAGCGAAGAGCCCAGCACCACGTACCAGGTGCCGCCGATGGTGGCGTTAAGGGCGTTGTTGACCTCGATCATGCCCGTGTCGTAGTAGGCGCCCCACATGCCGGGCGTGAGCGAGCATGCCCAAAAGCACAGGCTCACGGCCAGGTTGACCAGCAGCGCGAGGATAGAGATTTTGATGGATGCCTTGGCGCCAAAGCGCTTGCAGATCATGTCCTGGCACAAAAACGAAACCCAGCTCACCACAAAGCCGCAATCGAGTGCCAGATACGGCAGGCTGATGAGCTCTTTGTTGGCCAGCAGGTTCATCATGATGACGCTCACGAAAAACAGCGAAACCGTTGCCGCGGGAATGCTCCGCAACAGGACCTTGTAGTCCTCCATGACCTTCTTGATCATTATGTACTCCTTTGGTTTTAGGTTTAACGAGCAGGATATCGGACCCGAACTGCTCGGACGCCCCGGTCTTGAGACGACGGTGGGTATGATAGCCGCTCATACGGCATCAGGCAAGTAAACGGCGCGGCAGCCCCGCAGGGCCACCGCGCCGATGCGCTAAAAGGCCACGTTGCCAAACTCCGACAGGATAAGGTCGGGGTTGTGGTCAGTTGCCCAATCCACGTTCCACGGGCTCGTGAACAGCAGCAGCTTACCGCCGCGCATGTCCTCGACGCGCAGGGTGTCGCGCGTGAGCGAAAGGCCCGGGATATCGATGGTATCGGGGTCGTTCTGAATCCAGCGGATGTCCGTATAGGGCAGCGGCTGGCGGCGAACCTCAACACGATATTCGGCCTTGAGGCGGCGCTCGAGCACCTCAAACTGCAGTACGCCGACCACGCCCACGATGACGCTCTCCATGCCGGCACCAAGCTCGCGGAAGATCTGGATGGCACCCTCCTGGGCAAGCTCCTCCATGCCCTTCACAAACTGCTTGCGCTTGAGCGTGTCGACCTGCGTAATGCGAGCAAACATCTCGGGGGCAAACGTCGGGATCTGCGGATACTGCACGTGGCGCTTGCCGGAGCACACGGTGTCGCCGATGCTAAAGATACCCGGATCGAACAGACCCACGATATCGCCCGCGTACGCCTCGTCCACGATGGCGCGGTCATCGGCCATCATCGACGTGCCCGTAGCAAGCTTAAGCTTGCGGTTGCCCTGCATGTGGAAGGCATCCATGCCGCGCTCGAATTTGCCCGAGCAAATGCGCACAAAGGCGATGCGGTCACGATGGTTCTTATCCATGTTGGCCTGGATCTTAAACACAAAGCCGCTAAAGTCGTCGCGGCAGGGATCGACCGGTTCGCTGGTGAGCGTATCAGTATAGGCGCGCGGCGTTGGGGCCAGACGCAGGAACTCCTTGAGGAAGGGCTCCACGCCAAAGTTGGTAAGTGCCGAGCCAAAGAACGCCGGGCTCAGCTTGCCGCAGGCCACGGCATCCAAGTCGAGCTCGTCGCCGGCGCCATCGAGCAGCTCGATGTCGTCCATCAGGTTCTTATGGTTCTCCTCGCCAATAAGCTCATCCATGGAAGGATCGCCCAGCTCGGCCTCGACCTCGGCGACCTTCTTGGTGGCGTTGGCGTGACCGTCGCCCTCAAAGGCGATGACGCGACGGGTCTGACGGTCGAACACGCCGCGGAAGTTGCGTCCGCTGCCGATCGGCCAGTTCATGGGATACGTATTGATGCCCAGGACGTTCTCGATCTCTTCCATGAGCTCAAAGGGATCGCGAGCCTCGTGGTCGAGCTTGTTCACAAAGGTGAAGATGGGAATGTGACGCAGCGTACAGACCTTAAAGAGCTTTTTGGTCTGGGCCTCGACGCCCTTAGCGCCGTCGATGACCATGACCGCGGCGTCGGCGGCCATAAGCGTACGGTAGGTATCCTCCGAGAAGTCCTGGTGGCCGGGGGTATCGAGGATGTTGACGCAGGCGCCATTATAGGTGAACTGCAGCACCGAGGAGGTAACGGAAATGCCGCGCTCCTTCTCGATGTCCATCCAGTCCGAGACGGCGTGCTTGGCCGAGCTCTTGCCCTTGACCGAACCGGCAGTCTGGATGCTGCCGGTATAGAGCAGCAGCTTCTCGGTAAGCGTGGTCTTACCGGCGTCCGGGTGGCTGATGATCGCGAATGTGCGGCGCGACGAGATTTCATCCGACAGGCTTGCCATGCGGATCCTTTCTTGCATTGAGTGCGTTACGTCGTTGAAACCGTACTATTGTAGCCGCGAAATCCCGCCATAGGGCACCTATCAGGACAAATTCATCAGCCAAGATCGCTGTGTAGTGGGCAGCCGCCTTACGGACTGTCTCGATCTGTAACATCTAGCCATCAAAATCGACTCCAGATGTTACAGATCGAGATAAACGGCTGGGAAGATCGACGCCGTCTCAATCTGTAACAGAAAGACGGGTTTTGAGCCTCTACCTGTTACAGATTGAGATAAACAAGCAGGCAGGCAACCAATGTCTCAATCTGTAACATCTAGCCACCAAAAACGGGCCCTAGTGTTACAGATTGAGATAAACGAGCAGAAAGGTCGGGTCTGTCTCAACCTGTAACATCCAGCTGCCAAAACCGACTCCAGATGTTACAGATCGAGACAAACGAACGAAGGGCCAGTCGAGCCTACATTTCCTCTTGCACAACTGTGCATAGTGTATATATACTGTGCTTACCGGTTATATACACGTGTAGCCCAACAGCTAAGGAGCCGCTGTGGACATCATCCTATCCAACTCGAGCGACAAGCCCATCTACGAGCAGATCTCCTCGCAGGTCAAAGCGCAGATCCTTTCGGGCGCACTCGCTGCGGGAGCCAAACTACCCAGCATCCGTGCGCTCGCGAGCGACCTCGGCGTGAGCGTCATTACCACAAAGCGCGCCTATGCCGACCTGGAGCAGCTCGGCTTTATCTGCACCATGCAGGGCAAGGGCTGCTTTGTCGCCGAGGGCAACCAGGAACTCTTGCGCGAAAACCAGCTCTGCCATATCGAAGAGTTGCTTGCGCAGGCCGCTACGCAGGCCGAAACCCTGGGCGTCACGCGCGACAAATTGCACGAGATGCTCGACCTTATAGCCCCCGAAACCATGCAGTAGCCATCTGCAAGAAAGGCTATACCATGCAAAACTTGCTAGAACTCAAAGGCGCCTCACGCCGCGTAAGCGACCGCTTTTCGCTACGCGATGTCACGCTCACCGTGGAGCCCGGCCAGATTGTCGGCTTTGTGGGCGCAAACGGCGCCGGCAAGACAACGACCATTCGTGCCGCGCTCGGGCTTATAAAGCTCGATGCCGGCGAGGTGCATCTGTTTGGACAGCGCTGCGACACCAACGCGCCCGACGAGACGCAGCGCCACCTGCGCTCCCGCGTCGGCCTTGTCCTGGACACGTGCCCCTTCCCCTCCACGCTCAAGGTAGGCCAGATCGAGAGGCTCGTAGGCCCGGCGTACCCCACGTGGAGCTGCGAAACGTTCGCCGGGTTCATCGACCGATTTGGCCTCGATCCCAAGGCAAAGGTCAAGGACCTCTCCCGCGGCATGGGCATGAAGCTGCAGCTCGCGTGTGCGCTCAGTCACAATGCCAAGCTGCTCGTTTTGGACGAAGCCACCGCGGGCCTCGATCCCATGGCGCGCGAAGAGCTGCTCGACGAGCTGCTTGCCTTTGTCGCCGACGGCCAACACAGCGTGCTGCTCTCGAGCCACATTACGTCCGACCTCGATCGCGCCGCCGACCGCGTCATCTGCATCGATAACGGCTCGATTATGTTTGACCTGCCGCGCGAGGACATTACCGACCGCGCCGGCATCGCCCACTGCACCCAAGCACAGGCCGCCGAGCTTATGGCTTGCGTCGAAGGCGCCCGTGCCGCCCACCACGCCTATAGCGTGGACGTGCTCGTGCCCAACCGTCGCGAAGCGCTCGAAGCCTTCCCCGAGATTCCCTGCGATCGGGCAACCATTGATGACTATCTTCGCCTCATACTGAAAGGGGCTTCGAAATGAAACGCGCCTTTATGTCCGAGCTCGCCATCGTTCGCACGCTTGTCCCGAGCATTGCGGGCGTCGGCTTGTTCATCTTCGTCGTGCTGACGCTCGCCAACGCGTCGGATGGCGATTCCGGCATGAGCGCCGGCGCCTGCGCGGTCAGTGCCATGTCACCCATCATGGTCATGAGTTCGCTGGCCGGCTTCGACAATCAAAATGGCTGGGAGCGTTATCGGGCGACGCTGCCCTTCTCGCGCAAAGACATTATTTGTGCCCGCTACCTGTGCATCGTTGTCTTCTCGGCCATCATGGCCTGCGCCGCCGTGCTTTTGAACATCATCGTCCTTCCGCTCTTCAACAGTGCGGGCGTGACCTCGACAGGACAAACCGTCTTTGAGATCGTAATCGCCTCGACAGCCTCGATGCTCATCTCACTCATGATGGTATTTCTGGCGCAGCCGCTGTTCTTTCGCTTTGGACACATGGAGGCGCTGCGCCTTTCCGTCGGCCTGTTTGCCCTGCTCGGATGCCTTGCCATGGCCGCACTGAGCTCCTCCAACCCCATCAGCAACTGGCTTATGTCGATTGCCGGGGCGAACCCCGATCCTGCCGTCCTCGGCTGTCTGTGCGCAGGAATTGCCGCGCTGGCCCT
>CAUCXP010000120.1 GCA_958446785.1 uncultured Collinsella sp.
TCTGATGAAGTTTCGCGATCTGGTGGAGCGCGTGCGCGATGTGTCGGGCGTGTATCTGACGGGGAGGTTGCAGTAATGGGTTGCGTTGTGGATGGACGTGTGAACGGCGCCCCGTTTGCGGGCATCGTGCTCACGGCGGGAAGCGTACTGCGTGCCGACGATGCCGCCGGCCCCGTGCTCTCCAAAAAGATGGAGGACGCACCCATCGCCGGTTGGTACACCATCGACGGGGGCCAAACGCCCGAGGATGACATCATCGAGGTCAAGCGCGAGCGTCCGCCGCGCCTGGTCTTGGTCGATGCCGCCGACATGGCGCTGCCCGTCGGGTCCATCCGTTTGCTCGACAAACGCGATGTGGCCCGCAAGTCGATGTTCACCACGCATTCGCTTCCCTTGTCGATTCTGATCGAAGAGATTGAGCAATCGTGCGATGATATCGTCTTCGTCGGGATTCAGCCGGGCGACACGGAGTTCTACAACCCCATGTCCCCGGAAGTCTTTGACGCCGTCGACGCCGTGTACGACGCCGTGGCCGCCAACGACTTTTCCCACTTTGTCCGCTTGGGGCAAGAGCAGTAGGAGCACTTGTTCCATTTTGTTAGGAAAGAAGTGATTGACATGGCAGATTCCAAGGTGGAGTACCCCGCTCCCGATTGCCTGGCGCCCGCTGCGATCGAGGCCAAGACCGAGGCCGCCGGCGTGACCAAGGCCAACCTGCCGGTCGCAAAGGCCTTTCTGTTGGCAATGTTCGCCGGCGCGTTCATCGCCTTCGGCGGCCTGTTCTTTACGGTGTTCTTGAGCGATAGCACGCTCGGCTGGGGCGCTCAGCGCGTCGTGGGCGGCCTGTGCTTTTGCCTGGGCCTGGTGCTGGTACTGGTGTGCGGCGCCGAGCTGTTTACCGGTAATTCGCTTATGGTCTGCGCGCTCAAGAGCAAAAAGATCACCCTGGTCCAGATGCTCAAGGCTTGGGTCGTCGTATGGGTCGGTAACTTTGTCGGCGCTCTGTTCATCGTCTTTTTGGTGTACATGGCCGGCATTTACAAACTCAACGGCGAGGCAGTCGCCAATTCCATGGTGAGCGTCGCCGCCGGCAAGGTGACGATCGACTGGGTGACGATCTTCTTCCGCGGCATCCTGTGCAACATCTTTGTGTGCCTGGCCGTGTGGATCGGTACCGCCGGCAAGACCGTGGTCGATAAGGTTGTGGGCATTCTGCTGCCCATCGCCGCCTTTGTGGCCTGCGGTTTTGAGCACTGCGTCGCCAACATGTACTTTTTGCCCATGGGCGCCGTGATGCATGCATGCGGCTATGGCGCCGACGTCGCCGGCGCCGATGCGCTCAACGCTGCGGGCATTGCGTTTAACCTGTCCGCTGCCACGCTGGGCAACATCGTGGGCGGCGCGGTTCTGGTCGCGCTCGGCTACTGGTTTATCTACGCCAAGAAGTCCGAGGCGTAAGGTATCGTCTGTTTGACGTTAGGCCTCCCGCGGGGCGTTGCCGTGCGGGAGGCTTTTTGGGTCTGGGGCCCGTTGCCGGGCTTTTGGCCTGTTGTGTTTGGCTGATGAAAGGGGTAATCGAGATGGCATCTGCTGTGAAGCGTGACGGTCGCGCCGTGGTGACCACATGCGGGGGATGCTATGCCGATTGCGCCTTTGCGGCACGCGTTGAGGACGGCTGCGTGGTGGCCGAGTTGCCGGTGCCGGGGCATCCATGCGCGGCGCGTGCCCTGTGCACCCGCGGACGGCATCGCCTGGCAATGCCGTTTGACGAGCACGATCGCATTGTGCACCCCATGCGCCGACGAGCTGATGGCTCGGGGTTCGATGCGATTTCGTGGGACGAGGCGTTCGCGCAGATTGCGGCGCGCCTTGGGGGGATTATTGACGAGTGTGGTCCGCGCGCGCTGGGCATGACGCTCGGCGTGCCCTCGTTCGACCGCTACTGGGCGTATCGTTTTATGCATGCGCTGGGTTCGCCCAACGTGTACGGTGCCGATGGCGCCTGCGAGGTAAGCCGACTTACCGGCTGGGAGCACAGCCTGGGCTACAGCCCCGCCTCCGACCTGGCACATACTGATTGCATCATGTATTTGGGACGTTCCATTGTCGATTCGTCGACGATGGGGGCCGTTGACGCGCTCAACGATGCCCGTCGCCGTGGGGCGAAGATTATCGTGGTCGACCCCCGGCGCAGCGGCTCGGCTGCACTTGCCGACCGCTGGTTGCGCGTGCGCCCGGGCTGCGACTTGGCGCTGCTGTTGGGTATTGCCCATGTCTTGATTGCCGAGGGCCTGTATGACCACGAGTTCGTGACCCGCTATACCACGGGCTTTGACGAGCTGGCGCAGGCGGCTAGTGCTTGGACGACCGAGTGGGCCGAGTCGATGTGCGACGTGCCGGCCGCAGAGATTGCCGCCACGGCGCGCGATCTAGCTGCCGCCGCGCCCGCCGCTGTGGTGGATGCGGGCTTTCATGGTGGCATCGGTATCGCGTATGCCAACAGCACCCAGACCGCGCGCGCTATCTGCATGGTCGATGTGCTGCTGGGCTGTATTGGACATGCGGGCGGCGCGCTAAATCCGCCCACGCCGCTTGCGCTGGGCGACTTGGACCCTGCGCGCTTCGCGATGCCGTCGATGCCGCGTGAGCCCAAGTTGGGGTCCGAACGCTATCCTCTGGTCGACCCCGAGCGCGGTCTGTGCACGACCATCGGCCAGTCGATTCTGGGCGGGGACCTGCGCGGGCTGATCGTTTACGCCAGCAATCCCGGGGCGGGCTATGGCAATGCGCAGGCTTGGTTGGGTATTTTGCAGCAGCTCGACTTGCTCGTGACGATTGATATCCGCTGGTCCGAGACAGCGCGCGCTTCTGACTTCGTGCTGCCCGATGTGACGTATCTGGAGGCCGACCGCGGTGTGGGCACAGTCGTGGGCGTCAACGATTCGCGGGTGTTCTACCGCAACGCCGTGCTGCCTGTGCAGCATGACGACA
Source organism: uncultured Collinsella sp. (assembly GCA_958446785.1). Classification (GTDB taxonomy): domain Bacteria; phylum Actinomycetota; class Coriobacteriia; order Coriobacteriales; family Coriobacteriaceae; genus Collinsella. The sequence goes on from CAUCXP010000120.1 coordinate 2,992, forward strand.
CACGTTCCGGTCGGGAGATTTTTGCCGGTCTGGCGCAGGCGTGTGGCGCGGGTGAGTACTTCCAGTTTACGTCTGACGATCTGGCGGCTGCCCAGGTGGCGCCTTTTGGGATCAATCTGGACGAGCTCAAGGAGCGCGGCTGGGCCGACACGGGTGTTGCGTTGCCGTCGCGTACGGGCGAGCCGGCGATTCCCTTGGATGGCGGCAAAATTGCGCTGGCAAGCGACGTATGGGAACGAGCCAGCCTGGGTCGTGTACCCAATTGGATCGCTCCCATGGTGGAGCCGGGCCCGGGGATGTTTCGCCTCATTAGCGGCAACCGTCCCTTTGAGTCGCATACCTCGCGAAGGCTTGCAGCCCAAGGTGCCGCCGAGGCTGGGTCGGACCTGGATGCCGTGCAGATGAATGCCGATGCTGCCGCGCACATGGGCATCGCCGACGGCGAGATCGTCGAACTCGTGAGCGATATGGGCCGCGACCGCGTGCGTGTGGAGACGACGCCGTATCTGCATCCGGCGTGCATCTTCACCTCGGCCGCCCCCGGTGGGCGTTCGTTTGGCGCCGATGCCGGTGGCGCTCAAGCCTTGGGTGTGGGCCCGCTCGACCATACGCCGTTACGTTGGGACCCGTTGACGGGCGCCGCGCTCACCCAGGAAAACGCCGTTCGCGTGGAAAAGATCGCGGCGCGCGGGGATAATGACGAGTAATTGACTCAGCTGATGTATTTGACTGATCCACGTTTCTTTTGAAAGGCCGCACATGAGCGATAGCCAGAACATGTCCGATGAGGTGCGCGCCCGCCTGCGCGCCATTCCTTCCGTCAACGAGCTGCTTGCCGAGTGGCCGGTGGTGAAGGCGGCGGGGGAGACCTGCGACGCGGTGGTCCATGCTGCCGTGACGGCCGAGCTCGACGAGGAGCGCGCCGCCATTCGCGCCGGTGCCGCCCCGCGCTCTAAGCGCGACCTGGCCTCGGCCATCGAGTGGCGTGCGCATCGCTCCGCACTGCCGAGCCTGCGCCCCGCCGTCAACGCCACGGGTGTGGTCATCCATACCAATCTGGGCCGTGCCCCGCTTGCGGAGTCGGCGGCAAAGGCCGTGGCCGAGGTTGCGCGCGGGTATAGCACGCTCGAGTACAGCGTCGACACCTGTTCGCGCGGGTCGCGCAAGGAGCACGCTGCGCAACTGATCCGCTCGCTCACCGGTGCCGAGGACGCTCTCGTGGTCAACAACAACGCCGCTGCGGTGCTGCTGGTGCTGGCAACCCATGCCGCGGGCAAAGAGGTCATAGTCAGCCGTGGCGAGCTCGTCGAGATCGGTGGCAGCTTCCGTATTCCCGACGTCATGGCGGCTTCGGGCGCCAAACTCGTCGAGGTCGGCGCCACCAACCGCACGCACCTGTCGGACTACGAGCGCGCCATCACGCCCGATACGGCCATGATCCTTAAGGTCCATCCTTCTAACTATCGCATCGAGGGTTTCCACGAGGAGGTGGGTTCTCGGGAGCTTGCGGCGCTTGCTCACAAGCATGGCCTGCTGTTCTACGAGGACCAGGGTTCGGGCGCGCTGCTGCCCGATGACATCTTGGTTCGCGGCGGCGAAGAAACCACGCCGGCTTCGGTTTCGGCAGGGCTCGATCTGGTGTCGTGCTCGGGCGATAAACTGCTCGGTGCCGCACAGGCGGGCATTATCATGGGCCGTCGCGATCTGGTCCAGGCCTGTGGGTCGCATCCGCTTATGCGCGCCCTGCGCCCGGGTAAGTTGGCACTTACTGCGCTCGAGGCCACGTTGCGTATCTACATGGACGGCGCCGATGTTGCCCACCGTGATATTCCGGTGCTCAGTATGCTTACGCTGCCGCAGGCCCATTTGGAACGACGTGCCCGCAAGCTTCGCGATCGTATGGTTGTCGGGCTCGATAAGGTCGGTTGCCCGTGCGCCGTTCAGGTGGAGATCGTCGAGGAATCGTCGACCCCCGGTGGCGGCTCGCTGCCTACCGTGGAGCTGCCCACGATGTGCGTGGCCGTCTGCCCGGTCGACGGGCGCCTGTCCGTCGATGCGCTCAAGCGCTCGCTCGTCCAAGACTTCGATACGCCGGTCGTCACGCGCACCTCGCACGACCGCATTCTGTTTGATGTGCGCACGCTCGTGGGCGACCGCGATATCGAGACGGCGGCATCGACGCTCGTCGCGTGCGTTGAGAAGGCGATTGCTCGATGAGTGAGGTTCAAGCACTGGTGGAGTGTCCCGTTATCGTAGGTACGGCGGGACATGTTGACCACGGTAAGTCGGCGCTCATCGAGGCGCTGACGGGTAAAAACCCCGACCGCCTGGAAGTTGAACGTCGTCGCGGCATGACCGTTGAGCTTGGCTTTGGTGAGCTGGCGCTGCCGAGTGGCAAGATCGTTGGCCTGGTCGACGTGCCGGGCCATGCGCATTACTTGCGTGCCATG
>CAUCXP010000121.1 GCA_958446785.1 uncultured Collinsella sp.
GTCATCGTTTCTGTGCGCGAAGTTGACGGGGCGTTTTACGGTGGACCGTTATTTGGCGGAGGATTTTCTTCCCCTATACGATCGCTACACTTGGAAGGTTGATGCTCGGGAATGTGCTCGTTTCTGCCGGCCTGACCAGCTGGCGGAGGTAATGTCGGCTACCGATATTGCCGGGGTGATTACGCAGCGTGCGGCTGAGGCGACGGGGCTCGTGGCGGGGACACCTGTCTTGGTGGGAACGGGCGACTCTGGTGCCGAGGCCATTTCGACGGGTGTATTCCGTCCCGGCGATATGATGGTTCAGTTGGGGAGCACGGCGTATTTCATCTACTTAGCTGATCATATGGTCGATGATGCCCGCCTGTGGCCAGGGACGTTTATCATTCCCGGAACTTACGGGATCTGCGCGGGGACCAATACGGCGGGTGCGCTCACATCGTGGCTGCGCCAAGAGCTGTATCGCGACGCCGTAGAGGCCGAGGGCCACGGTGGCCACGATGCATATTCGGTTATGGCGCATGATGCTGCCGATGTGGCGCCGGGTGCCGATGGGCTCCTGTGTCTGCCGTACTTTGCGGGGGAGCGTACCCCGCTCAATGATCCCGAGGCGCGTGGCGTCTTCTTTGGCCTGACCGGAAGGCATACGCGAGCCCATATGGTTCGCGCCGCCTTGGAAGGCGTCGCGTATACCGTTGCATCCCATGTCGACATTATCGAGCGACAGCATGGACTGCCAATTGGGCGCATTATGCTTGTCGGAGGTGGAACCAAGAATCCAGTTTGGATGCAAGCTATCGCCGACGTATGCGGGCGCGAGGTCTCGGTTGCCAAGGTTACGGTGGGCGCATGCTTCGGTGATGCCATCATGGCAGCTCTCGCAGGTGGCGCCTATGCATCATGGGATGAACTCGCCCAAGTCCTTGGCGTTGCGCAAACAATCGTGCCCGATATGGCTGCCCACGAGTTATATGCGTCGCGCCGTCATATCTTTGACGAATTGTATGCACGCAACTGTGATCTCATGCACGAATTGGTGTAATGCTGCCGAATTGTACTGCCTTCCAAAATAGGGACTGCGTTGTGCGATTCGCATGTCCCTTGGCATTTTTGCCCACAGGGGTTAGCGAAGGTCAAAAACAGAGTGCGCATTTGCTAAAACTGCCGACTCGATGCGCTTTGCGTCACAGTTTTTGAGTGAGGCAATGCGCATCGAGGTCCTTGTGAGCGATCTGATGAGCGATTGCGCGCTTGTTTCTGTGTTTGGCTCGGCCGGCGCATCGGTCTCGAGCAGTTGACGGTCGAGTGGAATCTGTCGGGCATATTCGCGGCCGCGCTTGGTGGCGAGCATACGCTCGTTCACGGAAAAATAGCAGCCCGCATTACGCGCGCGGACGAGTTCGTCCGAGGTGCCGCTAAACCAGTGGAAGATGATAACGGGGGAGTCGGGCCTTGGGGTGAGCAATCCGTGCGACTCGAGGACGTCCAGTACGGTTCCTGCCGAACGAACGGCGTGAATTGATATTACGCGCCCGGCAAGAGGATGCTGCACAAGTGCATCGCAGAGCCGGTCAAGTGCCTGTATTTGTAACGGCTCGCTTCCAGCAAAGCGTGCGGAAAAGTCGAGTCCCACCTCGCCGATGTAGCGCTCTTGGGCAGCAACTTCGCAAAGCAGATCGACTTCGGCAGGACCGCAGCGGCCGTCGGCGAGCCACCAGGGGTGAAGCCCAACGCCAGCGATGATGCCTGGTAGGCGACGGGCGCGCTCGTTTGCGGCCGAAAAGTCGCGTGGGTCGACCCCGCAGTCAAAGAGCCCCAGACCCAACGCCGCCGACTCACTGGCTGCAGCATCGGGGCCGAGCATCAAATCAAGATGACAATGCGTGTCAAAGAATTGCGGTTCCATCGCAGGACATTCTGCTAGTCCAGGCGCTGGCCATCGGCGCGCACGCGCTCGGTGCCGCGGCCACTGATCTGGCGGATAACCTCTCCGGCGATCATCTGGCCCATGATGGGCGGCATAAAGCTGGCGGTTCCCAGCTCGGTGCGCTCGTGGATATTGGAAGGGTCGCGGGGCTGCGTCTTAACCGATTCCTCGCAGCTAAACAGTACATGTAGGCTCTTGATTCCGCGCTTCTTGCATTCTTTGCGCATGATGCGGCTCATGGGGTCACGTACCGTATCGAAAATGTCGGCAAAGCGGAGGCACTCGGGATGGAGCTTGTTGGCCCCGCCCATGGAGCTAACCAAACGAATGTCGTGGTCCTGAGCATATTTGGCAATGGTGAGCTTGGCCGAGATGGTATCGATGGCGTCGACGACGTAGTCGAGCTTGCCGTCCGTCTGCTCCAAAACGCTCGTGAAGAACTCGTCGATGTTGTCGCTCAGCAGGTATTCGGTGCGCTTGATAACGGTGGCGGCGGGATTGATGTCGTGGATCATGGCTTCCATTACGTCAACCTTGCGCTTGCCGACGGTGCTGTGAAAGGCGATAGCCTGGCGATTGATATTGCTTGGCGCGATGATGTCCTTGTCCAAAATGACGAAATGTCCAATGCCGCCGCGGGCAAGTGCCTCGCAGCAATTGGAGCCCACGCCTCCGCAGCCGAGCACCAGCACCGTGGCGGCGGCGAGTTTGTCGAGCGCCTCGCGACCCATGATGATTTCGAGCTTGGTATCGCGCGTCTCGACGAGAGCGGCTGTGGTTTCGGCCATAGACATCCTCCGATGGGGAAGCGAATCGTGTTTTAGCTATCGTCATTATAGGTATTATCGCGATTCCATTTGAGCCCTAGGGGCTTGTTGAAATGAGGCAGTGATTCGCATAAGATTGAAGCACATGGCGCCCGTTGCCGCGGGTTAGCCAACTCCAAAACACGTTTGTAGCGTGAGAAGTGGCCGTCTTCGCATTACGCGGGGGCGGCTATTTTTTGAGTGTAAGATTAGATAGTTAGACAAACATCTAAATATCGAGTATAGTGTGCGCGTCGAACGAAATGCTGAGAGGAGGTCCTATGCCGGGAGAGGGTTTTAAGGCGCTGGCCGATCCTACACGGCGTCACATTTTGGAACTGCTGCGCGAGGGCAATCGCACGGCCGGGGAGCTTGCCGAGCATTTTGACATCAGCAAGCCGTCGTTGAGCCATCACTTGGCGACGCTCAAAAACGCCGGGTTGGTGATCGACGAACGTCATGGCCAAAACATCGTTTACAGCTTAAACACCACCGTCATGCAGGACTTGATCGGTTGGTTTATGGGCTTTACAAACACGGAAGGTGATAAGGATGAATAACGAAAACAAGGGCATTCACGCCACGGGGGTATCGCGGCGCGTGTGGATTGCGCTGGTCGCTCTGTGTGTCGCCAATGTCGTAGCGCACCTCATGGTGATGCCGAGCTTGCCTGCGCAGATTCCCACGCACTGGGGCGCGAACGGCGCCGTCGACGGTTGGGGTCCTAGCTGGATGGCCTCCGCGCTCGGCGTGCTGCCTCTGGCGCTTCTCGCAATGTTCTGCGTGGTGCCGCGCATCGATCCCAAAGGTGAGGCATATCGAACCTCGGGCAAGTTCTATCAGGGCTTCGTAATCGCCTTCACCTTGTTCATGTGCGCCATAAGCTGGCTGGGAGAGCTTACGGTCTGGGGCGTGGTGCCGGCGGTCGGTTCGGTCAACGTGCTGATTTCCGGTGCTGTCGGTTTGCTGTTCATCGGCGTAGGCAACTACTTGCCGCGTGTGAAGCAGAACTATACGCTCGGTATCAAGACGCCCTGGGCGCTTGCCGATCCCGAGAACTGGCGCCGTACGCAGCGTTTTGGCGGCGCCTGCTTTATGGTGCTGGGTATTGGCCTGATTGTGATGGGCGTGGCAGGTGCGGTGCTTTCGAGTGAAGTCGTTGCCGCGGTGATTGCGGTTCTGGCGTTTGGTTCAGCCGGAGCTGCCTACGTCTATTCGTATCTGCTGTGGCGTAAATCGCAGCGAGCCGTTCGCTAAGGTTGCGGAAAACTAGCGTACGCAGTTCATAGTATGTTCTGGGGGACTTTTCCCAGGTAGTATTAGGGGGTGTGGGCAACCATGCCCCTTTTTCGTTAAGTTTCAGAGCTGGTTTTCTCATTTCGTTTCCACTAAAACGAATCAAGAATAGGGAAACAGCAGGTAGAAAGGATAAAACAGGCATATGGCGGAGTTTATCTACCAGATGTATCAGGCTCGCAAGGCCCATGGCGACAAGGTAATCCTTGATGACGTGACCCTGAGCTTCTACCCCGGTGCCAAGATCGGCGTCGTGGGCCCCAACGGTATGGGCAAGTCGACCCTGCTCAAGATCATGGCCGGTATCGAGGAGGTCTCCAACGGCGATGCCGGGCTCACTCCCGGCTACACCGTGGGCATCCTGCAGCAGGAGCCGCCACTCGACGACGACAAGACCGTCATCGAGAACGTGCACATGGCGTTTGGCGACATGATTGCCAAGGTCGATCGCTTCAACAAGATCGGCGAGGAGATGTGCGACCCGGACTGCGACATGGACGCCCTCATGGCCGAGATGGGCAAGCTCCAGGACGAGATCGACGCCGCTGATGGCTGGGATATCGATTCCAAGCTCGGCCAGGCCATGGACGCCCTGCAGCTGCCCGATTCCGACATGCCGGTCAACGTGCTTTCCGGCGGCGAGCGCCGTCGCGTGGCCCTGTGCAAGCTGCTGCTCGAGGCTCCCGACCTGCTGCTGCTTGACGAGCCCACAAACCACCTAGACGCTGAGTCGATCCTGTGGCTCGAGCACTTCCTTCACAACTACCAGGGCGCGGTGCTTGCCGTCACGCACGATCGCTACTTCCTGGATAACGTTGCCGAGTGGATCTGCGAGGTCGACCGCGGTCACCTTTATCCCTACAAGGGCAACTACTCCACGTATCTGGAGACCAAGGCCGCCCGTATCGAGGCGCAGGGCAACCGCGACGCCAAGCTCGCCAAGCGCATGGAGGCCGAGCTCGAGTGGGTACGCAGCTCGCCCAAGGCTCGCCAGGCCAAGAACAAGGCTCGTCTGGCTCGCTACGAGGAGATGGAGGCCGAGGCCCGCGCAAGCCAGAAGCTCGACTGGACCGATATCCGCATTCCCGTTGGACCGCGTTTGGGTAACAAGGTGCTCGAGGCCCATCACCTGCACAAGGAATTCGACGGTCGCGTGCTCATCGACGACCTTTCGTTCACCCTGCCGCGCAACGGCATCGTGGGCGTCATCGGCCCCAACGGTGTCGGTAAGACCACGCTGTTCAAGACCATCGTGGGCCTGGAGCCGCTGACTTCGGGCGAGCTCGAGGTGGGCGAGACCGTCAAGATCTCCTATGTCGATCAGAACCGTTCTGGTTTAATTGAACTTTAAATTCTTTTTCAAATGGTGTTAATTCCGCATTTGATTCGA
>CAUCXP010000122.1 GCA_958446785.1 uncultured Collinsella sp.
CGGTCTGATTCTTGGGACTCTTGCCCAGCAGGACAGCATCGTTCTTTTTACTCGTTCCCTCAATGAGCGCGGGAACCACAGTATGAAGCTCGCCCTGGTTATACTCGTGTGCCGTGGTCTCGATAACCTTAACCAGGCGATTGAAACGCTCGAGAATAACCTCATGCGGCGTAGGATCGTCAATCTCGGCGGCCGGGGTACCGGCACGCTTGGAATAGATGAAGGTATAGGCCTGAGCATAGCGGACCGTCTCGGCAAGCGAGAGCGTCTGCTCAAAGTCTTCTTCAGTCTCGCCCGGGAAGCCAACGATAATGTCGGTCGAGAGCGCGATATCGGGCATGCGGTTGCGAATGCGATCGACAAGGCCCAGATAGTCCTCGCGTGTATAACGGCGATTCATCTCTTTGAGGATCCGCGTCGAACCGGACTGGACGGCCAAGTGCAGCTGCGGCATAACGGCAGGCGTCTCGGCCATGGCGTCGATGGTCTCGGGCAACAGGTCCTTGGGATGCGAAGACGTAAAGAAGATGCGCTCCACGCCCGTATCGCCCACGGCACGCAGCAGATCGGCAAAACGCGGCTTGCCAAACAGATCGCGACCATATGAGTTAACGTTTTGGCCCAGCAGCGTAATCTCGCGCACGCCCTGGCGCACCAAACCGGTCACCTCGTCGACAATCTCCTCGAAGGGGCGGCTCTTTTCGCGACCGCGCACGTACGGCACGATACAATAGGTGCAGAAATTATTGCAGCCCGTCATGATGGGCACCCAGGCGTGATACTGGGTCTCGCGATGCCACGGCATGCTCATGGCATCCGTATCCTCATGCTCATTGGTGCGGATATGACGCTTACCATCAAGGAACGCCTCGGCAATGAGCTCGGCCACATGTGCAATGGAATGCGTGCCAAAGATGACATTGACGTTATCGACGTTGGTGAGCAGGCCCTCGCCATCGCGCTGCGCGATGCAACCACCAACGGCAACCACGCGCTTGCCCGAAGGCGAAGGCGGCAGGCTTTTGCAGGAATTGCACTGGCCGTACAGGCGAGTATCGGCGGCCTCGCGCACGCAGCATGTCATGAAGACAACGATATCGGCATGCGCGGGATCGAGCGCCATGAGGCAGCCATACGAATAAAGCAAACCGCTCACACGCTCGGAGTCGTGCTGATTCATCTGGCAGCCAAAGGTGCGGATAAAGTAGGTTTTACCGGCAAGAATATCGCGTGCGGAACGCTGGTCCATGTGCATAAGTCCTAACGATGGGGAGCGAAAAAAGGCAAGCAGAAGCTATGCCACAGGCTTAACATCATCCATGACGACGTTATCCATGGCAGCTCGATTGATCTGGTGAACGTAGATAGAAAGGCGGATGGCAGTGCGCGACTCCCCGTTAATGAGGATGTCGGAGAACACAGGCGCGCAGGAAATATCAAAACCGGTTGGAATCAAAAAACCGCGCGCGATAGCCACGGCCTTAATGGCCTGGTTGACAGCACCGGCACCGACACACTGGATGTTGACGGGTACACCATCCTTGACCATGCCGGCGATGGCGCCGGCAACGGACGCGGGCGATGATTTGCTTGATACCTTCAGGCAATCCATGAAGAAACTCCTGCGTTTAAAAGTACGTTTTAACTGCAATAACTTTATCGTACCGAGTGGACTCGGTAAAGGCACTATTCCTCTTTGGCAAGATCGAAGGTCACGGTGATTCGATCACGCGAAACGCGAATCTTTGGGTCGCCGCAAAGGTTGAGATAGTACCGGGCGGCAAGGTCATTAAAGTCGCGCTCCACAGCACGCGAAAACTGTGCCATGTCATCCTTGGCAATACGTAGCCCGCGACGATCCTTCGCGAGATCGACAGGAGCCGGCGCATGCGAGGACGAATCACGCTCGCGCAGCAGACGCGCGGTCACACCGCGAACGGGCTTAATCTGCCCTGCCAAAATGCGATGGGCCGTGCGCTCGGACATCTCAAGACCCAAACCCGAACAGATACGAATAAAGTCCTCGGCATCAGAAGCAAGGCCTAAACGATCGACAACCGGAAGCTCGCTCTCGTCGTCAATGAACAGGAGACGAGACGTATCAAGCCGGCTTGACGCCTGAGCATAAAGGGTCGCGGCAATCTCAGACGGAGAACCAAGGTAGACATCGCAACCACGCAACTCCTCGAGCGCAAACTCACAAGCAGCGCGAATAATATTATGCGGACCGCGAGCACAGACATAACGTCCATCCTCATCCTTGACGGCCTGGGGCCAGCTGGACTGATCGGCACGCTCACTGAGGCGGTCGGCCGCGACGCTCACCTTAAAGGCTGAACCAAGATCGACACCGGACGTGACCACACGGGCCTCATCGGTGTTCTGCTTGATCGAAAACAATGCCATGCCACGACCGTGAACGCCCCAACGGTCCATCTTCATGCTCTCGAGCTTGGAGGTAACGCGAGCATCGAAGATTTGCTCTTGCATATCCTGCGGAACACCCGAGCCGTTATCCAGAAAGACAAGCGTGCGGACGCCATCTTCCTTGGTCGTAGCGAGAAAGACCTTGTCGGCGCCGGCATCGCGAGCATTACGGAGCATTTCGATGACGATATCCTCGACATGCTGAATGTCGTGCTTTGCCTGGCGCCGCTCGGCCTCCGAAACGCGGAGGCGGACATACCCCTCGCCAAGGTTCTCCTCGACGCGAAGGTTGCCCTCCCCCGACATCGACGCGATAAATGAGATGAGCTCGTTCGCGTCGCTCATGTTATTTAGCGATATCGACAGCGCGGCTCTCGCGAATCACGACAACGCGCACCTGACCGGGATACTCCATCTCTTCCTCGATCTGATGGGCGATATCGTGAGCCAGGACCGTGGACTGGGCATCGGAGATCTTGTCCGGCTGAACCATGACGTGAACCTCGCGACCAGCCTGCATGGCATAGGTACGCTCGACGCCGTCATGGGAGTTGGCGATCTCCTCGAGCTTCTCAAGACGCTTGATGTAGTTCTCGGCAGACTCGCGACGGGCACCGGGGCGAGAGGCAGAGACAGCATCGGCGGCCTGTACCAGGACATCGAGCACCGTGTTAGGGTCGACATCGGCATGGTGAGCCTCGATAGCGTGGACGATAACGGGCTTCTCGCCATAACGGCGGGCCAGCTCGGCACCGATGACGGCATGCGGGCCCTCGACGTCATGGTCGATTGCCTTGCCCAGGTCGTGCAGCAGGCCGGCGCGCTTGGCAGTCACAACGTCCAGGCCAAGCTCGGAAGCCATCACGCCGCACAGATCAGAGACCTCGAGAGAGTGCTGAAGCACGTTCTGACCAAACGAAGTACGGTAGCGCAGGGCACCAAGGGTCTTGACGATCTCGGGGTGCAGGTCGTGGATGCCGGTATCGAAGGCAGCCTGCTCGCCAGCCTCGCGCACGCGCTGCTGAACCAGGTCAGCGGCCTTGTGATACATCTCCTCGATACGGGCAGGGTGAATGCGGCCGTCGGCGATGAGGTTCTCGAGGGCGACACGGGCGGTCTCACGACGGACCGGGTCGAAGCTCGAAAGAACGACGGTCTCGGGCGTGTCGTCGATCACGAGGTTGACGCCGGAAACCTGCTCGAAGGTCCGGATGTTGCGACCCTCGCGACCGATGATACGGCCCTTGAGGTCATCAGAGGGAATGTGCACGGAGGTAACGGTGACCTCGGCAGTATGGTCGGCAGCGCAGCGCTGAATCGCCAGAGACAGAATCTCCTGGGCGGTCTTGTGGCACTCGGCGCGAACCTGCTGCTCGGACTCGCGAATGATCGTGGCAGCCTCGTGGGTGACCTCGCCGCGAACCTTATCGAGGAGCTCCTTGTGGGCGTCCTCGCGGGTAAGGTCGGCGATACGCTCGAGCTCGGAGGTCTGCTTTGCGCAGAGCTCCTCGAGCTCACGGGAGCGCTTCTCGACCTGACCGGCCTGGCTGGACAGCTGATGCTCGCGCTTGTCGAGAGCATCGTTGCGGCGATCGAGGGATTCCTCGCGCTGCATCACGCGGTTCTCGAGCGTACGAATCTCGTTCTTACGCTGCTTATCCTCGGCCTCAGCGGCCTGCTTGTTCTTGATGATCTCCTCTTTAGCCTCGAGCAGAGCCTCTTTTTTGAGGGTCTCGGCCTGACGCTTGGCATCACCGATCAGGGACTCAGCCTGTGCGTGTGCCGACTGAATCTTTTCGTCGGCCTCGTGAAGACTACCCTGCTTGGCGGTGCGCATGTAGGCAATGGCGGCGATGGCACCCAAAACGATGCCAACGAGCGCTGCGATGATAGGCATGCTCACTCCTTTTTATGGATTCGTTACACAACAAAGCGAACCGTCCTTACGAACGGCTCGCGACATTTGAGTAATATGGGCGCAGCTTATGCGGGTCGGATACAGATAAACATATAAACAAACTCATCAAAGATGAGCACATATCACAAAGCAAATGACGCTGTTTATCGTACGTTGAACCACAACAACTGTCAAATAAATGCCCCCAACACGGCGGCTAAAACACGGTGAACGGCAGGGCCACAAAACGCATACGCCTAAACCGCACATTCCTCACGTTCGGCATCGAGACGCGCCTTAACGGCATCGGCGGCGATGTGGTACGAAAAGCCCTTGCCCATCAAAAACCGAACCAGTTTTTCGAATCCGCGCGTCTCTGGAACACGCCGCTTGGCGAGCAGGGCTGACGCACGCGCCAAATCGTCCTCGACGGCAAAATAATCCTCGGGATAACCGGGAATGTCATCGAGCACGACATGACGGCGCTTGAGCTCGGTCTCGATTTTACGCTGTCCCCAACCGCGCCGCTTGCGTTCCTCGATAAAGTACGAGCAAAAGCGGTTCTCGTCTAAAAAGCGATACTCGGTGGCGCGCTCGACGGCGAAATCGATCGCGGACTGGTGAAAGCCGTAGCGAGCCAGCTTTTCACGGACCTCACCCGTCGCATGGTCGCGGCGCGATAACATCTCGGTCACCATGGTAAGTGCACATTTACGCTCGATGAGCTGCACCGCCTCACGAAAGTTATCCCAAGCACAGGGAATATCGGGGCGGTTTTTGACATAAAGCCGCGCGACCCGCACGGGGATCCAAATGGACCGCTCAAAACCGCCCTCAAGCTCACAATCGATATGTGCGCAAGGCTTTTTGGACGCATAGCCGCTCGAGAACGAGGAGGCCGCCTTCTTATCGGGAAAGACGACCGAGGCCTCGGTCACCGTATACGACATGAGCGTAACCGCTACTCGTCGTCATCATCGAGCATGGCGGAACCATCGATGGCGTAAAGCTCGTCAAACTCCTCAGGCGCAGGCTGATCGGTCAGCTCGACCTCGGATGGAGCATCGTCATCAAACTCAAGCCCG
>CAUCXP010000123.1 GCA_958446785.1 uncultured Collinsella sp.
CTGCGTGCCAATAAGGGCCATGAGGCAGACTTCGACGATTTTGAGCCCTTGGTCGAGCCTTCGGCCAATCGCGATATCGCCGGCGTGGTCATTGCCGTTTTGGCGATCGCGTCCTTCATTGCCGTGATCTCACCGGCAACTGCGCCCGTGACGGCTGCTGTTGCCGGGTTCTATCACCTGGGCTTTGGCCTGGGCGCCTACGTGCTGCCGATCGTCATCTTGCTGTTTGCCGCCACGCTCTTTTTGGGTGAGGACTCGCCGCTCAACGTGCGCTCCGTTGCGGGCGGCGCCGTGGTCTTTATCGCCGTCGTCTCCATTCTTTCGCTGATGGTGCCGGGCACGAGCGATTCGTGCGACCTTATGTTTACGCCGCAGAACCTTTCCGTGTCGGGCGGCTACATTGGCGCCTTTATCGCAAGTGCCTTGCAAAACGCCCTGGGTAAACCTATCGCCATGGTTGTCTTGCTGGGGCTTGTCGTCGTTGGTTTGGTCATTATCGGTTTTTCGGTGGGTGGCGTTTTGCGCTCCGCACGCGATCGCGCTGCCGATTTTGCCGAACGCCGTCGTGCCGATGTCAACGCCAGCCCTTGGGGTGACGACGAAGCCCTGTCGGTGCCCGGCGTTGCCCGTCCGCACCTGAGCATTCTTCGTCAAAAGGGCTCCGATGCTGCCGTGACCACGGTCATGGGCAACGATGTGGACCCGGTTTTGGACGATGATGACGAGGACGAGGATCCGTTTGTTGACGTGTCCGATGCCGTGGATGCCGAGCGGGCCAAGACCACGCTGTTGCCGCACCGCCATGCCAAGAAGGGCAAGGCCGCGCCCAAGCTCAATACGAGTGAGCCCGACCCGTCTTGGTCCGATAGCGAGATTGAGCTCACCGAGGGCGATGACGAGGACGACGAGGCTCCGATTGAGACCGCAAAGACAACTTTGCTGCCGCGTCGCCATGCAAAGCGCGGCCAGGTAACCGGCCAGCTTTCGATGGAAGACGACCCCGATAAGATCGACGAGTCCGAGCCGCCGTTTGCCGTGAATCCCGTCTCGGCCGCACCTCAGATTCCCGATTTTCTGAAGCATCCCAAGGTTGCCGATGCACCTGCCACGAGTGCTGTCGAATCAGCTGCGGCTCGTGATGGGGGAGCGGACGGCGGCGCCGCAGATAACGAGGGCGAAGAAGAGGACGGCCTCAAGCTTCCGCCGCTCGAAATCCTGCATGCCAACCCGCAGTCGGCTTCCGCCGCGTCTTCGGACAAGGAGCTTGAGCAGACCGCTGAGTCACTGCAATCCACCTTGCTTGAGTTTGGCCGCAGTGCCCGCGTGGTCGGCTGGATCGCCGGCCCCACGGTGACGACCTTTAAGCTGCAACCTGGCGAGGGCGAGCGCGTGAGCAAGATTTCGAGCCTCGAGGACGATATCGCGCTTTCGCTCGCTGCCCAGTCGGTACGTATCTTTGCCCCGATCCCCGGCACCTCGCTCGTGGGCATCGAGATTCCCAACCGCAAGCGCCAGAACGTCAACCTGGGCGACGTTCTGCCCTATGTGAAGGGCGGTCCGCTCGAGCTGGCCATTGGTCGCGATGCCGAGGGCACGCCGGTTGTCGCCGATCTCGCCAAGATGCCCCACCTGCTTATTGCCGGTACGACCGGTTCTGGTAAGTCGGTGATGATCAATTCCATCATCACGACCTTGCTCATGCGCGCCCTTCCCGAGGACGTTCGCCTGATTATGGTCGACCCCAAGCGCGTCGAGCTTGCGGGCTATAACGGTCTGCCGCATCTCTATGTGCCCGTGGTGACCGAGCCTAAGCAGGCCGCGAGCGCTCTGCAATGGGCCGTGTCCGAGATGGAGCGTCGCCTGAAGGTCTTTGAGCGGCTCAACGTGCGTAAGATCTCGACCTACAACGAAAAGCAGGCCGCCGGCGAGTTTGAGCATTACGACAACCCGCCGCAAAAGATGCCCTACCTGGTCATCATCATTGACGAGCTCTCTGACCTGATGATGGTCGCCGGTAAGGATGTCGAGGCCTCGATCGTGCGTATTGCACAGCTGGGCCGTGCCGCCGGTATTCATCTTATCGTGGCCACGCAGCGCCCCAGCTCCAACGTGGTGACGGGCCTCATCAAGGCCAACATCACCAACCGCATCGCCTTTAACGTCGCCACGGGCATTGACTCGCGCGTCATCATCGACCAGATGGGCGCCGAAAAGCTCACTGGTCTGGGCGATATGCTGTTCTCTAAGGTTGATTGGGGCAAGCCTCGCCGTATCCAGGGCTGCTTTGTCTCGGACGACGAAATCAACGAGATTGTCGAGTTCGTCAAGTCGCAGAGCGAGCCCGACTACCATGAGGAGATCCTGTCGGCTGTGGCGCCCGCTTCCATGTCCATGGCGGGTGGCGGCGGCATTGTCCGCACCGGAGTCGCCGAGCCGCAAGACGATGATCCGCTCATCTGGGAAGCCGCCCATATTGTGGTGGAATCGCAGCTTGGCTCCACATCTGGCCTGCAACGTCGTCTGAAGGTTGGCTATGCGCGCGCCGGGCGTATTATGGACATGCTGGAAGAAAAGGGTGTCGTCGGCCCGCCCGACGGTTCCAAGCCGCGCGAGGTCCTGTTGGACGAGGAGGGGCTTGCCGCGTTGGAGTCTGTCGACGCCGAGATGGCACGTGAAGATCGTGAGTTTGGAGGATTCTGATGGCTGCACGCTTTGGTGACATGCTGCTCGAGCAGCGTCGCCGAATGGGCCTTTCCATTCAGCAGGTCGCCAACACCATCAAAATCAGGCCGCAGATCATCGAGTTTTTCGAGACCGGTAACTTTGCTTCGATGCCGCCGCGCGGCTATGCGCAGGGCATGATTTCGAGCTATGCTCGCTTTTTGGGCCTCAATCCGCGCGAGGTCGTCAATGCCTACTTTGACGACCTGATGGCTTACGAACGCGAGACGTCGCAGCAGGGCGGTCGTTTTCAGGACGCCGCCGGCTACGTCAATTCGCGTTCCTCGGTCGATAACGGGCGCTTCCTGATGGTTCAGGGCGGTCGTTCGACCCGCTATGGACAGCGTCCTCAGCAGGCCGGTTATATTACCGAGACGGGTTCGGGCGAGGAGATTCGCTCACAGCGTGACCGGTTCCGCAGTACGCCGATGCCCGAGGACCGTGCACTTCCCGCTGCCCGAGGCGTGGCGCGTGACCCTCGTGCCGGCTACGGCGACGGCGGCTATTCCGATCGTGGTTACCGTGGTGCCTCTACGGGACGCTCTCGCGGTGGCTATGCGGATGCCGATACCACGCAGGTGACGCCGCGTCTTCGCTCTCAATCACAGCCGTATGGCCAGCGCTCTTCGGCTCCGCGTTCGGGCCAGCGTGGCTATCAAGGCCGCGGTGAACTTGCGCCCCGCTCGGGTCAGCGCAGCCTTCAGGGCCAGGGTGGCTATCGCGGCCGTTCCGATAGCAATCGTGGTCGTATGCCTCAGGGAGGCGGCCGCAGCAGTTCCAATCGTGGACGCGGCGGATCACGTACTCCTCAAAACAACGGGCTCGATCCGCGTATCGTCTACGCCGGCATCGGTGCCGTTGCGCTGCTGTTGATTGTGCTCATCGTGGTGCTTCTGCGCGGCTGCGCATCTTCGGCGCCCGAGACCACGCCCGAGACGCCCACTGCTACCAAGACGACGACCAAGAAGTCTTCTAAGAAGACCGAAACGGTCGACGAGGACGAAGACACCGATGAGGCGACGGATGAGTCGACTGACTCGGACGCTACCAAGACGACGGCCAAGAAGGAAGAGAACGAGGTCACGAAGGTCAAAGTCTCCGTTGCCAAGGGAAAGACCGCGTGGATTGAGGTCAAAGTCGATGGCAAGTCGGTCTATGGCGCCCAAGCGACTGGCCCCTTTGAGCAGGAGTACACGCCCGAGTCCTCGATCGAGATCACCACGTCCAAGCCTTCCGATGTCACCGTTACCAAGAACGGTGAAAAGGTCCGTTACGATACCAAGACCTCGGGCGTGGCACGTGTGACGATCACCGTTCCCAAGAAGGAGACGACTGATTCCGAGAATGGTGAAAGTTCTGATGGTGCCGACGCCACCGATGGTAACGACACCACCGACGGTACCGATGCCCAGTCCACGGATGGCGCCGATACCGCAACTGACGGTCAGACGCCCACCGATTCTACCGACTATTCGTACGATAGCTACTAAGCCGCTCGTACGCGAAAGGAAACATCATGGCTAAAGATTCCAGCTTCGACGTCGTGTCCGAGGTCAACATGCAAGAGGTCGACAACGCCTTTCAGCAGACAACGCGCGAGATTTCCCAGCGCTATGACCTTAAGGATTCCGGCGCTACGATCGAGCTTTCGAAGGGCGACAAGCTCTTTACGATTAACGCCCCGGCCGACTTTGTCTCCAAGCAGATTATCGACGTGCTGAGCTCCAAGCTCATCAAGCGCGGCATCGACCTCAAGGCTGTCTCGTGGGATGCTCCGCAGGCGGCATCGGGCGGCACCGTGCGCGCGCTCGGCCATATCGTCGAGGGTATCGACCAGGCGACGGCCAAGAAGATCAATAAGGACATCAAGGACCAAAAGCTCAAGGTCAAGGTGACCATCGAGGCCGACAAGCTGCGTGTTTCCTCTGCTTCGAAGGACGCGTTGCAGACCGTGATCCAGTTCCTGCGCGACCAGGACTACGGCCAGCCGCTGCAGTTCACCAACTACCGTTAATATCATTCGAAAGGACCGCTCTCCAACATGGATACTCCGTTGGGCTCCGTACTCTACATGACCCTCGGGTGCGCTAAGAACGAGGTTGACACCGACCGCATGCGTTCTCTTTTGACCGCCGCAGGCTACGAGGAGGCATTCGACCCGCAGGATGCCGATATCGCCATCGTCAATACATGCTCGTTCCTCGCCTCCGCAACGTCCGAGAGCATCGAGACCACCCTCGAGCTCGCCAACGAGGTTCAGGACGGCGTTCGTTCTTGCCCCATCGTCATGTGCGGCTGTGTGCCGTCGCGCTATGGCGACGACCTGCCCGATGAGCTGCCCGAGGTCGCTGCCTTTGTGAAGGCCGACGAGGAGGACGGTATCGTGGCGGTCATCGATGGCGTGCTGGGTGTCGAGCGTGAGATCGCAGCCTATATTCCGCAAGTCAAGCGCACTGTCGAGGGCGCTGTCGCCTACGTCAAGATTTCCGATGGCTGCAACCGCTTCTGCAGCTTCTGCATGATTCCCTACATCCGCGGCCGCTATCACTCGCGTAGTGCCGAGAGCATTATTTCCGAGGTGCGCGACTTGGTTGCCGGTGGCGTGCGAGAGATCGTGCTGATCGGCCAGGACACGGGCATCTGGGGCACCGACTTTGCGGATGATGACGTCGC
>CAUCXP010000124.1 GCA_958446785.1 uncultured Collinsella sp.
TGCAGTTATGGGACTGAGTCCAGAGGTACTGATGCTGGTTTCGGCGGCAGTGGCGATATCCCACGCCGCGTTCTCGGGCAGGTAGATAAAGCCCGCCTCGTCGAGCTCGGCCATAATGGTCGCCGCCGTATGAAACATGCTGGGGCATGCCTCGATAAAGTCGATGAGGTCGTTGGCGGCCTCGATATCGTCGGCCGTCACATGCGCGCGCTCGGGCGCTTCCTGATCCGTCATGCTCTCCCCTTTCGCTGGGTTGATGGTCCCCTCCAGCATACCCCGCCACGCCAGCGCCGCACTCTTCATTCCGTGCTTAATTCCGCGCCGCTCACCAAGTTGAGCCATCATGCCCGCGCTCCTTTTGCGACAATTGCGCTAACAGGACGAGAGGAGCCGTCATGAAGCCACGTAACATTGCCATCACCTGCGGTGTTGCAGGAACCGCCGTCGGCCTTGCCGCTGCCACCGGCATCGTTTATCACAAACAAATCAAGTCCGCCGCGTCACTCAAACGCTTGACCGGCTACACGGATGGCTATGACCTGTACGCAATCGACATTGCCTACGACTACGATCTTGATCGCATCATTGCCGCTGGCGTGCGCGACGACCAGGCCTACATCGAGGCCGTGGTGGCGCAGGTGCTGCCCGGTGTGCCGGCACATGTCCAGGCGCCCCAGTTTGCCTGCAGCGCTTTTGTCGCCGTAGATGCCGAAGGCCGCGCGCGCACCGGTCGCAATTACGACTTTAAGGACGACACCTCGGCGCTGCTGGTGCGCAATCACCCGCGCGACGGCTATGCCTCCATCGGCTTTGCGGCCCTTAACAACCTGGGCGATAACACTCCGCTTGACTCCGTCGCCGGACGCGCCGCGGCGTTGATGGGCCCGTTTGCCCAGCTCGACGGTGTTAACGAATGCGGCGTGTCCATTGCCGTACTCACCCTGGATTCCAAGCCCTGTGACCAGGACACGCAACGCCCCGTCATCAACACTTCGCTCGCCATCCGCCTGGTGCTCGACCGCGCGGCCACCACGCAAGAAGCCGTTGACCTGCTTTTCGCCTACGACATGCACGCCATGGCCGGACGCGACTACCACTTCTTTATCAACGACGCCGCCGGTGACGCGCGCGTAGTAGAGTGGGATCCGCACGATCCGGATCGCGCTTTCAAAGCGACTCCTGTGCGCCAGGTTACGAACTTCTATGCCTGCTATGGCGACGAAGTGCTGCCTAACCAAAAGAACGGTGAGCTAGGCCATGGTAAAGAGCGCGCCGCCGCAATCGCCGATGTCCTCGACGCCCATACCGGCGCCCAAGACGAGGCAGTCGCTTGGAAGGCCCTACGCGCTGCAGCGCAAGAGCCCAATCCGGAAGACATCACCAGCAACACGCAGTGGTCGGTCGTCTTTGACAACACCGAGCCTGCTGCCGCCATCACGCTGCGCCGCCACTGGGGCGACATCGACGCCTTCGCGCTGTAAGGAGCTGGCACCGTCGTCCTTACGCTCGCCTGACGTTGCTTACATTTCTATACGCTTGAGCTAACACGTTTTACCCCCGCATCAACAGTGTGCGGGGGTAAACTTATGCGCATGTTATAACTTGCCCGGAAGGATTCATCATGCTCAGGATCGGTCTTCTTACCAGTGGCGGCGACTGCCAGGCGCTCAACGCCACCATGCGCGGCATCGTCAAAACACTCATGACCAATAGCGAAGAGCCTATCGAGATCTACGGTTTTGAGGACGGCTACCAGGGCCTTATCTACAGCAGGTTCCGCGTCATGACGCCCGCCGATTTTAGCGGTATCCTCACCCGCGGCGGCACCATCCTGGGCACGAGCCGTACGCCGTTCAAGCGCCTGGACACTCCCGAGGCCGACGGCGTCGAGAAGGTGCCCGCGATGGTCCACACCTATCACAAGTTGCAGCTCGACTGCCTGTTTATGCTGGGCGGCAACGGCTCCACCAAGACCGCCAACCGCCTGCGCGAAGAGGGCCTCAACGTTATCGCCCTGCCCAAGACCATCGACAACGACACCTGGGGCACCGAGTTGACGTTTGGCTTTACGAGCGCCATCGACGTCGCCACCAAGTGCATCGACGACATCCACACCACCGCTTCGAGCCACGGTCGCGTGTTCGTTATCGAGATCATGGGCCACAAGGTTGGCTGGATCCCGCTGTATGCCGGCGTCGCGGGCGGCGCGGATGTCATCTTGATTCCCGAGATCCCCTACGACATGGACAACGTCATCAAGACCATCGAGCATCGCATGGAGACCGGCAGCCGCTTTACCATCGTGGCCGTCGCCGAGGGCGCTATCTCCAAGGAGGACGCGGCGCTGTCCAAGAAGGAATACAAGAAGAAGCTTGCCGAGCGCACGAGCCCGTCGATCGTCTACGACATCGCTAAGGAGATTGAGGCCAAGACCGGTCGCGAGACCCGCGTCGCCATCCCCGGCCACACGCAGCGCGGCGGCCAGCCCGATGCCCAGGATCGCATCTTTGCGACCCAGTGCGGCGTCGAGGCCGCGCTTGGCTGCCTGCGCGGCGAGTTTGGCTACATGATCGCCCTGCGTGACGGCAAGATGTGCCACATGCCGCTCGAGGAGGTCGCCGGTAAGCTCAAGTATGTCGACCCCCAGAGCGACCTGGTGCGCGAGGCCAAGGCGTTGGGCATCAGCTTCGGCGACGCATAGCCTCGGCTGGAACTGCTCTCATCGGAGGCCCCAGGGCTTTCCTCCCAAATCGTCCTCGGACATGTCAGGACCCCGCTGCGCGCTTCGCGCGGCGGGGTCCTTCCGTCCTGCGGAAAGATTTGGGAGGAAAGCCCTGGGGCCTCCTGCGGTAACTAGGGAGGCCGAGGCTATTCGTCTTCTTGCTGCAAGTGCGTGGGCTGAGATTTTGGGATGTTGCAGGCTCTTAGCTGAGAGTAGCACTGACATTTGTCCTGAAATGGCTGGTCGTTAGGGATTGCTACCGGTAGTTGCGGTAGGGTTGGGGCAGATTCTAACTAGAAATGGTGGTCGCTACCGGTTGTTCTCGGCATACTCGGCTCATTCGATTCGACCATCAAACGAAAGGAACCACCATGGATCTTGCGATGGCGCAGCGGCTCGTCGATCGCCGCAAGGCTGCCGGGCTTTCTCAGGAGGCGCTTGCCGCCCAGCTGGGTGTGAGTCGTCAGGCTGTCAGTAAATGGGAGCGCAGCGAATCCTCGCCCGATACCGATAACCTTATTGCGCTCGCCGCGCTGTATGGCGTGTCGCTGGATGAGCTGCTGTATGGGGAGGCGGTGGCTAGCGCTGATGACTCACAGGCTGATGATGAGGCGCAGAACAGCAACGCCGGCACCAAAGCTTCAGATAAGGCTGAAGAGGCTGAGGCTTCTACTGAGCACGCTGATTGCAGCGATAAGCCACTTGTCGATATTTCCCTCGCGCGCGGTATCCACGTCATTGATCCCAATAAAGGCGAGGAAGTCCATGTTGGTTGGAGCGGCATCCATGTGACCAACGAGCGCAAGGGCGAAGAGGTGCATGTGGGGCCGGACGGCGTGCATATCGATACGCTTGAGGACGATGGACATAGCGTACGCACCAATGACGACGGCACCGTCACCATCGACGGCGAGACGTTTTCCAGCTGGAAGGAAGCACACGACAAGCTCGACCATCATGGCAAGCATTTCCACACCAAGGTCGGACGTGCATGGAACAAATTCCCCTTCCCCGCACTTGTCACTCTCGCCTATCTGGTGCTCGGCATTGTCTACGGCACATGGGGCATGGGGCTTTTCCTCGTCTTTCTGGTTCCCGTCTACTACGCGATCGGTGACTTCATCGATCGGCGCCACCTGTCTAAGCTGATCGAGGCCATCTACCCGGCAGCCGCCATCGCTTGGTTCCTCTACATGTGGCTCTGTTTGGGACAGCCCCATCCTGCATGGATCATCCTCATCACGATTCCCGTCATAAAGGCGCTCATGCGCTGGTGCCGCAAACAATGGAAGCACCGCAAACAGGCCTAACACGCTCCGACCCACCAGCACCCAACCACCCCCGCCCTTCTCCTAAGTTGCGGTGAGATAGGGACTGTTTTGAAGCTCCAAAGCGCCAAACAGTCCGTATATCACCGCAACTTACAAACAACTGGGTCAGTTCCGGCACGGAGATTAGCATTGAGCTGACCGCGCGCCACGAAAAGGGGCCATCTACTACGTTTAACTCGAGAGGGCTGACCATACCCGCCTTTTCCGAAAATTGGCAAGCCCTCTACCTGCGGTTTTAATTTCATAATCTTTGTCACGGTCGAGGGTGTGGTAGCAAACGTAGTAGATAGGCCCGTTTTGTGGCATACGACCCATTCAAGCCCAATCTCGAAGGCTAAAGAGAGCCTCTCATCCACGCCTGGGAGCGAAAACCAAATAGAATGAAAGGCAAATGGAAAAGCCCGTTTAACGAGCGGAGGACATATGCGCGACGTAGCCGAAAGCGACTGGAAGCTGTTTAAGAAAATGCTTCCTCAATGGCAAGAACGTTATATGGAAAAGCTCATCGGCCAGTACGTTGAGATACTGAACGGCGACAGTGAAGCGTCCAGTAGATTTTGGGCACTAGAAGAGCGCCTCAATAGAGACAAGCTGTCCTCAGGCGTAATTGCAAACAACATTCGCCGCAGCACAATGCACCGCGAGATAGCCAATTTGCTTATCGACAGCGTGATCACCCTTGACGACCTTGACGGTTTTACCGAGGACATTAAGAGTTATGCGCAACACTGGATTGGCCAGTAAGAGCACTGAGCGACAAACATCCCCAGCAAAACGGGGCGAACGCCGGGCCACCTAATGGTTGTCCGGCGTTCGCCCAGATAAAACCTGCCAAAATAAACCTGTCCCTTTTTGGCAGGTTACTCGGCGCTCTTGAGGGCGCCGACCATGTCGATCTTGTTGAGGGTACGGTTGGTGGCGAGGTTGACGATAAACGTAAAGGCAAAGGCCAGCAGAACGGACAGCACGTAACTCAGCGGCTCGACCTCGACGTCAAAGTACAGCGACGGCATCTGCAGGATGTAGGTAAAGCTCTCGGCCAGCAAGCCGCCTAACGGCACGCCCAGAGCGGCGCCAATCGCCGTGAGGATCAACGTCTCCTTGTTGACGTAGTGGTGCACCTCGCCGCGACGGAAGCCCAGCACCTTAATGGTCGCCAGCTCGCGCTCGCGCTCGGAGATATTCGTGTTGGACAGCGTAAACACCACCACAAACGACAGGCACGCCGCCATAAAGGTCACAAGCACCACGACCGAATTGATGATCGCAAAGTTCGCCTCGTAGTTCTGCCAATGTTCGGCCGTGCTCGAAATCGTAAGCCAACCGTCACTCTTAAGAT
>CAUCXP010000125.1 GCA_958446785.1 uncultured Collinsella sp.
GATTGTACATGGAGCCGTCCTCGCCGCCGCCCGCCTGCAGCAGGGCGTCGATGTTGGTGTTGTCATAGGTGGGCGAGCTGGCGCATGCGAGCACCGCACCGGTACGCGGGTCGATGACCACTACAGCGCCCTTAAAGCCCTTGAGCGCCTGCTCGGCCGCCGTCTGGATACGCGAGTCGATGGTGAGCTTGGCGGTGTTGCCCGGCTGGGTCTGGCCCGCGAGCGACGCGATGGCGTTGTTCCAGCTGGAGTAATCCTTAGAGCCGGTGAGCGTGTCGTTCATGACACTCTCGATGGCGGTGGTGCCATACTGCTGGCTCACGTAGCCAACCACGTGCGCTGCCAGGTTGCCGTTGGGGTAGGAGCGTACGTAGGTGCCGTCCTCCTGCTGCAGCGACTCGGCCAGCGTCACGCCATCGGACGTGATGATGGAGCCGCGCTGGATGTACTTGGAGCGGGCGATGGTGTGGTTGTTGGTCGGCATGTCCTGATAGTCCTTGGCCTTGATGACCTGGACATAGGTGAGGTTGCCGATAAGGATGGCGAACAGCGCCGTAAAGGCGAGCACCGCACGGGTTAGACGGTTGGCGAGCGCAACGCGGCCGAGCACACCGGATTCAGGCGTGTCGAGCAGGCGACGGCGCATGCGCGAGCCGACGGAATGGCTGCCGCTGCCGTAGGAAGACGAGGTGGCAAAGCGCGTGCCCGTCGGGGCGGCGGCAGATGCGACCTGATCATCGGTGATGGCGGCCATAGTGCCGGTGCCGGTAAGCTCTGCCTCGCGTCCGGTCGCCTCGTCACCGGCGCGCAGCAGGAGCGCGACGATGATAAAGCTTGCCAGCAGCGAGGAACCGCCCTGGCTCATAAAGGGCAGGGTGACGCCGGTCAGCGGGATCAGGCGGGTAACGCCACCCACGATCAAGAAGGCCTGGAAGCTGATGGCGGCCGTAAGGCCCGTGGCGCTAAAGGCGGCGAGGTCGGATTTAGCGCGGGCAGCCGTGGTGAGGCCACGCACGGCAAAGAGCATAAACAGGATGAGCACGGCGCCGCCGCCCAAAAGGCCCATCTCCTCGCCGATGGCAGAGAAGATAAAGTCGGACTCGACGACAGGGATGTTGTTGGCCATGCCGTTGCCGATGCCAACACCGACCAGACCGCCATCGGCAAGCGAGAAGAGCGACTGGACGATCTGGTAGCCCTGGCCCTGGGCGTCCTTAAACGGATCGACCCAAACCTGGAAACGCACCTGAACGTGAGACAGGAACTTGTAGGCGCCCACGGCTCCGACGGCTAAGAGCGCAAGGCCGATAACGACATACGAAAAGCGCCCCGTGGCAACGTAGAGCATCAGCAAGAAGATGGTGTAGAACAGCACGGCAGAACCCAGGTCGCGTTCGAAGACGACGACGAGCAGGCACACACCCCACACGGCAAACAGCGGCAGCAGCAGTCGCAGGCGAGGGATCTTAAAGCCCAGGATCTTGCGGTTGGAGATGGAGAGCAGCTCGCGGTTCTCGGCCAGGTACCCTGCCAGGAACAGCACGATAAAGACTTTGGCGAACTCGCCGGGCTGGATGGTAAAGCCCGCGATGCGAATCCACAGCTTGGAGCCCGAGATCGTGGTGCCGATAAAGATAGGCAGCATCAGCAGAATGATGCCGATAATGCCAAAGGTGTACTTGTAGCGCATGACTACGTCGAGGTTCTTAACCAACGCGAGCGTTCCCACCATGAGCGCCACCGAGACAAACAGGATGATGAGCTGTGAGATGGCGAGAGCGGGGGCGAGACGCGTCACGAACGTGATGCCGATGCCCGAAAGCACAAAGACAATGGGCAGGATAGCGGGGTCGGCACCGGGCGCCAAGATGCGCACGGCGATATGTGCCGCGGCGAAGGCGGCAAAGAGGCCGATCGGCACGGCGAGCGTCTCAAAGGAGATGGCGGCGCCCGCGGTGAGCACGTACATCGCATACAGCAGGATGACGGGGAACGCCGAGGCGATGAGCAAGAGCAGCTCGGTGTTGCGGCGACTCATAAGCGGCACTCCCTTTCTAGTTCTTTTCGGAGGCTTCGGCCTCGGCGGACTGTTCGGCGGTTTTCTCGGAATCTGATTCGGAGGTCGATCCCTGATTGGTGTTGTCGCGAATCGTTTGCGCATCGATCACCTGGCGGGTCTGCTCCTCGTCGATCTGGTGGCGGTACTTGGATATCGTGTCCTGCGCATCGTCGACACTTGTTTGCGGAATGCCCGCCTTGAGGCGGTTTTGCGTGTCTTCGGGCAGGTCGGACAGCTTGATACTGGTTTCGCTTTCGAGCCAGTGGAGCTTGAGTCCGAGCGGCTTGCCGGGCAGGCCGCGCCAGACGGCGACATTGCCCTGGTAGGTACCCAGGTAGTACGAGCCGGTGACACCCGTGTAGGCCCAGATGCCAGCCGCCAGCACAAAGACGAGGGCCAGGATGGAGGCGATAGTAATGTTGCGGCGACGCACGCGTTGCGCCTCGCGCATAACGCCATCGTCAACCAGGTCAACGACTACTACGGTCACGTTGTCGTGGCCGCCGGCGGCAAGCGCCGCGTCCACTAGGTTGTCGACGCAGATTTGCGCGGTTGAGGACTGCGTGGCGATGTTCTCGATATCGCTATCGGGAATCATGCTCGAAAGGCCGTCGGAGCACAGGATCAGACGGTCGCCTTCCTCGATATGCAGAGTGAAGTGGTCGGCATACATAGCGGGGTCCGAGCCCAGCGCGCGGGTGATGACCGAACGGTTGGGGTGGACGCGAGCCTCGTCTGCCGTAATCTCGCCGGCGTCCACGAGTTCTTCCACATAGGAGTGGTCGCGGGTCACGCGGATGAGCGTGCCCTCGTGGAGCAGGTAGGCGCGCGAGTCGCCCACGTGGGCGATGGCGAGCGTATCGTTTTCGATATAGGCGCAAGTGGCTGTGCAGCCCATGCCGGGCTTGCCCAGGCCATTCAAGGCAGCCTCGATTACGGCGGCGTTGGCGGCCTCGACGGCTGCCGCCAGGCGTGCGGCGTCGGCGGACTGCGGGGCCGTCTTGGCAATAGTCTCAACGGCGATGGAAGAGGCTACCTCGCCGGCGGCGTGACCACCCATGCCGTCGCATACGCAAAAGAGCGGCGACTGCACCAGGTAGGAATCCTCATTGTGCGGGCGTACGCAGCCAACGTCAGAGCGGGCGCCCCACATGAGTTGCGTGGTGGTGCCGGCATCATAGGTCGAGTCGGTCTCGATGCGCTCCTCGGTCAGGGGCTCAAAGCTCATGGTCGAGCCGGGGTCTTTGAGCTTGGCCTCAACGGCGGCAACGTCGATCTCGGCTGTGTCACCGGGAGAGACGGTGTCGGTCTCGGCGTTTGATTCGGAATCGCCGGTGTCCGGGGAGCCGGGCTCTTCGGACGCGCAGGCGGTCGACTCGTCGTCTTGCGGGCTGGCGTCTATAGGCTCGGGCGTCGCAAAGTGCGACGGCGCGGGTGTGCTTTGCGACTGAGCGGCGGGCTCGGCCACGGCATCGGACTCGCTTGCGGGCGCAGGCTGCGGGGCCTTGGGTGCAGGGCCGTCCTCGGGGGATGGCCCCGCCTCGGGCGCCGGCGTAGACGCGGGCGCAACCTCGGATGCCGGGGCTATGGGAAACGCCGGCGCGGCGGGTTCGGGTGCCGCAAACACCGCAGCGCTCTCGTTGATTGCCGCGGCGACGGGCTCTGCAAAGTGAGCCGGCGCCGGGGTTGCTTCGGGCGCTGTGGGCTGTTCCGCAGCATGTGCGCCGATGGGCGCCGCTACGGCATCCTCTTCGCCCTCGTTATCGGCGAGATCCGAAATATCATGCGTAACATGCGAAAGAGGCAGGGAGAACACGGTGTCCTCGGGCTCCACGGGTGTGGAGTCCGCCGGAGCGGCGTGGGCCGGTGCAGCTACGGCGGCAGCCGGTGCCTCGGTCATGGTTGCGGACTTGTTCTCCTCGTCGATCATCGACGGTTCACCTTCATGACCACGTCGCCAATCTGGACTTCGTCGCCCTCGCGCAGCGTTGCGGGCTCCACAAGCTGGCGGCCGTTGACGAGCGTGCCGTTAAGCGAGTTGAGGTCCTCGATGATGAGCGCCGGGCCCTGCAGCGAAAAGCGCGCATGCGAGGCCGAGACGAACGGTTCGTTGATGCAGATGTCCGAAGATGGCGAGCGACCGACGATGACGGGGCCGAGCATGTCTACGTGGATGCCGCGGATACCGCGCGGACCCTTGTCCACATCGATCGTCCAGATAGCCGAGTCGCGACGCTGCCCGCGCACAAGTCCCACGCCGGTCTTCATGACGGCGAACAGGAAGATATAGAGCAGGGCGACCAGGACGATGCGGCCTGCAAAAAGGACGATATCGATGTTCATAAGAGACTATCCCCTAAATTCAAAGGTGCTCAGGCCAAACGTCAGCAGATCGCCGTTGCGCAGCGGGCAGCGCGTAATGCGGCGGTTGTTGACGAGCGTGCCGTTGGTGGAATTGAGGTCCTCGATCGACCAATCCGAGCCCGTAAAGGTGAGCTGGGCGTGGCGGCGCGACACGTTGGGGTCGCGCAGGGCAATATCGGAAACTGAGCGCTCGCGACCGATAGTCACCTGTGCGGAGGTGATGCTATGGCTCTCGCCGCTCACGACGTCGACGAGCTGGGCGAGCGGGCGCTGCGGGGCGCGAGTGCTCGCCATGTTGGAGGCGATGCCGGCTGCGGCGCCTAGGCCCACGGCGGCACCGGTCGCGGCGGCTCCGCCCATGCCGGCAAGCGCGTCGCGCGAGACGGTCTGCGGCACCGGGATAGGAGCGGCGGGGTCGGGGACGCTAGGCGCGAAGGGATCTGCTACGGCAAGCGGGTCAGGAGCGGCGGCGCGAGGCGTCGGCTGCTGCTGGGGCATGGCGGCGGGGCGCTGCGGCTGCGGGGCAGCAAACTGCTGCTGGCCGGCGCGCGGGGCGCTGGCGGCACGGCTTGCCGCGGAGTTGTTTTGGCCCAGACCGTTTTGATAGGCGCGCTCTTCTTCGTACAGGCGGCCGAGCGTGGGGGCATCGACGTTCTCGGCAAAGACCGAGAACTTGCCGGCGCGCAGCTGCGGATCGATCATAAAGCGCACGAGGGGCTCGCCGACAAAGACATAACGGCGCTTTTCGGCCTGCGCCTTCACAAACTCGCGGACCTCGCGCGAAAGCTCGGGGTAGAACGGGGCGAGCATGGGATCGTCGTCGGCGGCGATCAGGATGGTATAGAGTGCCGGCGCCGTGTTGACGCCATTGATCACCAGAGTCTGATCCTCCATGTCGCGAGCGGCCTGCTTGGCAAGCTTCTT
>CAUCXP010000126.1 GCA_958446785.1 uncultured Collinsella sp.
GCTCTCCCTTATGGAGGACCAGACCCGTGCGTTGCTCGCGGCGGGCGCGCGACCCAGCTATCTCAACTCCAGCCTTACTCCGGCCCAGCAAAACACCGTGCTCAAGCGGGCACGCGAGGGCCGCTACCAGCTTATGTACGTGGCGCCCGAGCGCCTGCTCGAGCCGCGCTTTTTGGCCTTTGCGCAGGAAGCTGCGGCCGAAGGCGGCATCGGCGTGCCGCTCGTGGCCATTGACGAGGCCCACTGCGTGAGCCAGTGGGGCCAGGATTTCCGCCCCGCCTATCTGCAGATTCGCGAGTTCATCGATTCCCTGCCGCAGCGACCCATCGTGGCGGCCTTTACCGCCACGGCGACCGAGCGCGTGCGTGCGGACATTCAGCAGATGCTCGGCCTGCAAAATCCCGCGACCGTGGTGACGGGCTTCGATCGCAAGAACCTCTACTTTGGCTGTGAGGAGATGGGCGACAAGGCTAAGACCACGTGGGTGCGCGACTATGTGATCGCGCATTCGAGCGAGAGCGGCATCGTGTATTGCTCGACCCGCAAGACGGTCGATGCGCTGGCAGGCGATCTTGCCGAAGCGCTGGGCCCCAGCGGCATTCGCGTTGGCCGCTACCATGCCGGCATGGGCAATGACGCCCGCCGCCAAAGCCAGCGCGCCTTTATCGACGACGATATCCAGGTGATGGTTGCCACCAACGCCTTTGGCATGGGCATCGACAAGCCCAACGTGCGCTACGTGATTCACAACAACGTGCCCGAGAGTATCGAGGCCTACTACCAGGAGGCGGGCCGCGCCGGCCGCGATGGCGATCCGGCAAGCTGCCACCTGCTGTGGAACGGCAACGATTTCCGTATGCGCCGCTTTTTGATCGACCGCGGTGATGCTGCCGACGAGGCGCTCGACGACGAGCAGCGCGCGTGGGCGCTCCAGAACCGTTACCGCCTGCTCAGCCAGATGGAAGGCTACTGCAACACCACCGGCTGCCTGCGCGAATACATGCTGCGCTACTTTGGCGACGAGGCCGCGGCCGAGCATGCGACAGCCGCCGCGGGCGGCACCGCCACGGACGAAGCCGAGGGCTGCGGCAACTGCAGCAACTGCCTCACGCAGTTCGAGGTCGAGGACGTCACCGATATGGCCCGCGCTGCCGTGCGCTATGTGGCCACGCGACCCATGCGCTTTGGCAAGTCGCTCATTGCCGATGTGCTTCACGGCGGCAACACCGAGCGCATTCGCCAGATGCATCTGGACGAGGACCGCGGCTACGGTGAGCTGTCGAGCGAATCGGTCGGGCGCATCAAGGACATCATCGGCCAGCTGTGCGGCCGCGGTTATTTGGCCACCTCGCAGGGGCAATACCCGGTCGTGGGTCTGGGACCGCGTGCCGGCGAGGTCGAGGACGAGGCGTTTGCCTTTACCGTTAAGCGCCGCGCGTCCAAGCGCAAGGCCTCGGCACGCGCCCGCCGTGCGGTGGATCTGCTGCGCGAGGAGGCCGAGCTGGATCAGCGCCCGCGCGTGGGCGACGATGCCGAGCTGTTCGAGCGCCTGCGCGCCCTGCGCAAGGAAATCTCGACCGAGCTCGAGATGGCGCCGTACATGGTCTTTTCCGACAAGGCCCTGCGCGGCCTGTGCCGCCTGCGCCCGCAGACGCGCGACGAGCTTATCCAGGTCAACGGCATCGGCGAGAAAAAGGCCGACGCCTTTGGCGAGCAGTTTATGGCGGCGATTGAAGAGTTTGAGTCCGAGCATGCGCGGGATGGAGCGTAACGATGGCAACCGACGATAAAACCGACCGCGCTGGCGTATCCGCCGTGCCGCTGTACCAGCAGGTCATGGACGACCTGAAGGGCGAGATCGCGCGCGGCGTGTACGCGGCCGGCTCGCGCATTCCTTCCGAGATGGAGCTCGCGAAGTCCTACGGCGTGGGGCGCATCACCGTACGCCGTGCCATCGAGGAGCTGTCGCGCGCGGGCTACCTCAACCGCCAGCAGGGGAGGGGCACCTTTGTATGCGCTCCCAAGCTCAAGCGCAAGATTCGCCAGAAGGGCGACGTCCAGAGCTTTACTGAGGGTTGTGCTGCCAACGACATGGTGGCCGGAGCACGCCTGGTGTCGCGCACGGTGGTTGCGGCGACGCGCGAGGACGCGGCGTTTTTTGGCGTGGAACCCGGCTGCGAGCTTATCGTTATCGAGCGCGTGCGCACGGCAGACGGTGTGCCCGTCATGCTCGAGAACAACACTTTTGTGCTGACCGACCATCCCTACTTGCAGACGCTTGCCGACAAGGACCTCACGGACAATTCCATCTTTGCGCTCGTCGCCGAGCATTCGGGCCGCGCACCGCTCAAGTCCGACCCTTGTACCGTGGAGATTGCGCTTGCCGATGCTCAGGCGGCCTCGCTGCTGGAGGTGCCGGTCGGCGAGCCGCTCTTCTATATGGAGGCGTACTTTACCGATGAGGACGAGCGGCCCTTGCTGCTCGGACGCCAAAAGATTGTGGGCTCGCGCTACGTGTTCGACATCTAACGTCCACAGATAGAACAATATAGAACAAGTTTGGTGAAATGACTTCACGGGCGTCATCGTGCGTGCTATAAATAGGACAACATAGAACGACCGCAGGTACGAGCTGCCGTCGTTCAAAGCCGCCACACAAGGAGGAGCATCGTCATGAACGCACACGATCTGATTCAGGAAATTATCGAGCGCAAGGGCAAGATTGAGAACGTCTTTTGGATCTCCTGCGGCGGTTCACTGATCGACCTGATGCCGGCCAACGAGCTGCTCAAGCGCGAGGCAACCACGTTTACCTCGACGGTCTACACGGCACGCGAGTTTTGCCTGATGGCCCCCAAGAGCCTAGGGCCGAAGTCGCTTGTCATCGCCTGCAGCCACAGCGGCAATACACAGGAGGTCGTCGACGGTTGCGAGATGGCGCTGGCAGCCGGCGCCGAGGTCGTTGCCCTCACCGACTGCGAGGGCTCCAAGATCGATAACGGCAAGTGGACCACCTGGGTCTATCCGTGGGGCGAAGGCGTGCCGCAGGCCGAGGTTCCGCAGGGCATCGGTGCTCTGATCGCCGCTGAACTGCTCGACCAGCAGGAGGGCTACGAGGCGCTCGCCGACATGTACGCCGGCCTCAAGCAGATGGATGCGCTGCTGCCCGCCGCCCGCGAGAAGGTCAACGCCGAGCTGGGCGATCGCTTTGCCGAGCTCTGCCAGCAGCACGAGTTCTTCTATATCCTGGGTTCCGGCCCCAACTTTAGCCAGACCTACGCCATGGCCATTTGCTCGCTCATGGAGATGCAGTGGCAGCACTGCTGCTATATCCACTCCGGCGAGTATTTCCATGGCCCGTTCGAGGCCACCGAGCCCGGCGTGTTCTACTTTGTGCAGCTCGGATCGGGCGAGTGCCGCCCCATGGAGGAGCGTGCACTTGCATTCCTCAACACGCACACCGATACAGTCATGGTGCTCGATGCGCTCGAATACGGCGTGGGCGAAGTGCCTGCCAGCGTGCGTTCGTACCTAGAGCCGATCTTCTTCTACAACATGAGCTGCGAGCTGCGCGCCGCCCGCGGCAAGGTGTTTGACCACAGCCCCGAGGTTCGTCGCTACATGGGCATCGAGCAGTACTAGGCACCGGGAATTATCTTTTTTGACGGGGTCTGCGCCGCGCGCGGGCCCCGTTTTGCGTTGTGGCGGCCGGATTCGTGTCTGCGCGAAAACGAAGGTGAATACTTTTCCGCGAAGTGAACGACCTATTTTGGACCCCTGAAGCATCTACATTTTTTGACGCCAAAACCGCAGGAAAAACTCGACGAAATCGCAGAAAACGGCGTCTGAAAAGTGTCGATGCTTCGGGGGCTCGTTTTTGCTCGTTCACTTCGCGGAAAAGTATTCACTTTCGATTCGCAAGGACACTGCGTGAGTCAAAAAGCGGGCCGCACCGGGAATTTCCGGCGCGGCCCGCTTAGTGTCGCGCTTAGATTCGCAAGGTTGCGGCAACCAGCGTCCTACTTGGCGTCGTAGGCCTCGGCGTCCCACCAGTCGAGCTGGGCGATGTTGTCGCGGATATGCTGGCAGCTCTTGTGGAAGCCCTCGAGCTCGTACTCGGACAGGTCGAGCGTGTAGACCTCCTCGACGCCCTCGGCACCGATCACGCACGGCAGGGAGGTAAAGATGCCCTCCTCGCCATACTGGCCGGTCATAAGCGTAGAGGCCGAAAGCACGGCGTGCTCGTTGTGCAGCACGGCGGCGCAGACGCGCGCGGCGGAGTTGGCGACGGCGTACTCGGTGCACTGCTTGCCCTGGTAGGTCACATAGCCGCCCTTGCGCGCGAGCTCCTCGATCTCCATGTGGTCGAAGGCGTACTTGTTGGGGTTCTCGGCCTGAAGCTCGTTAAGGCTCTTGCCGGCGATGGTTGCGGCCTTAAAGGCGGCAAGCTGGCTAAAGCCGTGCTCGCCGATCATGTAGGCGTCGATGGACTTGGGGCTCACGCCGACCTTCTTGGAGATCTCGGTGCGCAGGCGGGCGGAGTCCAGACCGCAGCCCGAGCCGATGATCTTCTTGGGATCGTAACCGGTCAGGTGCCACAGCTCGGTGCATACGACGTCGCAGGGGTTAGAGATGCTCACGAAGATGCCGTCGAAGCCGGCGTTGACGATGCGCTTGGCAAAGGTGCGGGCGGCGTCGGTGGTAAAGAACAGCTCGCCGTCGCGGTTGCCAGCGGCCAGCGCGACCTTGCCGGCGGCGTTGACGATGACGTCGCAGCAGGCAAGCTCCTCATAGTGGTCGTAGCAGTTGACGATCTTGGTGTTGTACGGGACAAACGAAAGGGAGTCGCGCAGGTCCTGGACCTCGGACGTCACCTTGGCCTCGTTGATATCGCACAGGTACAGCTCATCGGCAATGCCCTGCATGAGCAGGCTGTTGGCGACATGTGCTCCTACGTGGCCCTGGCCGACCACACCGATTTTACGCGTCTGGTACATATATGTATCCTTTCGGCCGAGTTTTTCGCGTCGAACCATTGTAGCGTCCTGTTGCCACTTTGCTAGGCTAAAGCGCCGCAGATTTTTGGGACATGCCGTAATCTCTACTTTTGGATTGATTTGGGCCGCTGATGGTGTCTCGGGGCGATGTGCTCGCGCGGATGGGGCCGGTCGTTGTACCATAGCTGCAACTGACTCGTAAGGAGCATCCATGCCCATTCGCATCCCCGACGCCCTCCCTGCCGCTGCGCAGCTCGAGAGCGAGAACATCTTTGTCATGACCGAGTACCGCGCGCTGCACCAGGACATCCGTCCGCTGCGCGTGCTCATC
>CAUCXP010000127.1 GCA_958446785.1 uncultured Collinsella sp.
GCTGTTGCACTAACTGATGCATGAAGGGCAAGTAAACATGTACGCAATCGTTAACACGGGCGGCAAGCAGTACAAGGTCGCCACCGACGATGTCATCACCGTCGAGAAGATCGAGGGCAATGAGGGCGACAAGGTCACCCTGCCGGTTATCTTCCTCAACGATGGTAAGAAGATCGTCACCGATCCCGACAAGCTGGCCAAGGCCAAGGTTACCGCTCAGATCGTTGAGCAGTTCAAGGGCGAGAAGCAGCTGGTCTTCAAGTTCCACAAGCGTAAGCGCTATCGTCGTCTGAAGGGTCACCGTCAGCAGCTCACCAAGCTGAAGATCGTGAAGGTCCAGGCTACGTCCCGCGCCAAGAAGGCTGTCAAGGCAGAGGCCGAGGCTGTTGCCGAGGCTCCCGTCGCCGAGTAGATTACACTCGTAACGAAAGAGTAGGTATACACAATGGCACACAAAAAAGGACTCGGTTCCTCCCGTAATGGCCGTGACTCCCGCGGTCAGCGCCTTGGCACGAAGCGCTATGCCGGCCAGACGGTAACCACGGGCACGATTCTCGTCCGTCAGCACGGCACTCACATCCACCCGGGTGAGAACGTTGGCCGTGGCAAGGACGACACGCTGTTCGCGCTGGTCGACGGTACCGTTGAGTTCCACAAGGGTATCAAGCACAGGGTCAGCGTACGCCCGCTCGCGAACGCGTAATTCACCCTTCATAGAGCACATATGTGGGAGGCACTTGAGTTTTAGGATTCAAGGGTCTCCCTCTTTTTTGTAGGAGGCGATTCTGTTGTCACAGTTCACCGATATCAGCCGCATTAACGTGTGCGGCGGCGACGGCGGAGCCGGATGCATGTCGTTTAGGCGTGAGGCATTTGTCCCCAAGGGCGGCCCCGATGGCGGCGACGGCGGTCGTGGCGGCAATGTCGTCATCCAGGCCGATGCTCAGCTGTCTTCGCTGATCGATTACCGCTTTAAGCATCACTTCCGCGCCGAGCGCGGAACGCATGGCCAGGGGGCCCGCCGCAATGGTAAGAGCGGCGAGGACCTGATTCTCAAGGTCCCTATGGGTACCGTGGTGCGCGAGCTCGACCCCGAGACGCAGACCCCGATGTTCGAGATTGCCGACCTGGTGCACGACGGCGAGCGCGTCGTCGTGGCGCCCGGTGGTGCCGGCGGTCTGGGCAATACCCACTTTGTGACGTCGGTGCGTCGCGCGCCCGCGTTTGCCCAGCTAGGCGAGCCGGCCGAGGAGCACTGGATTGAGCTCGAGATGAAGCTCATGGCCGATGCCGCACTCGTGGGCTTCCCCTCGGTGGGTAAGTCATCGCTCATCGCGCGCATGAGTGCCGCCCGTCCTAAGATTGCCGACTACCCGTTTACCACGCTCGTGCCAAACCTCGGCATGGTGCGTGCCGGCGAATATTCTTACGTCGTTGCCGACGTCCCCGGCCTTATTGAGGGCGCGAGCGAGGGCAAGGGCCTGGGCCATCAGTTCCTGCGCCACATCGAGCGCACGGCACTCATCATGCACGTCGTCGATATGACGGGTGGTTTTGAGGATCGCGATCCGGTCGAGGACTATCGCATCATCAACCGCGAGCTCGAGCAGTATGGCGCCGAGCTTTCGGAGCGTCCGCAGATCGTCGTTGCCAACAAGTGCGACGCGCCGGGCACGGCCGACAAGATTGCCGACCTCAAGCGCGCAGCGCTCGACGATGGACATATGTTCTTTGCCGTGTCTGCTGTTACGGGCGCCGGCCTCAACACGCTGATGCTTGCCGTGGGCGAGCAGGTGGCTAAGCTGCGCGCCGAGCTGTCGGTCTCCGATGAGCCGGTCGTTCTGCGCGACGATGAGTGGGAGCGCCGTCGCTTGCAGCGTGAGAAGCGTTTCCGCATTGTCCAGGAAGAGCCCGGTGCCTTCCGCGTGGTCGGTCGTGCCATCGAGCGCATGGTCATTCAGACCGACTGGGAAAATGAGGAAGCCGTCATTTACCTGCAACATAAGTTTGCGCGTATGGGTGTTGACGACGCGCTCGAGAAGGCCGGTTGCCGTGCGGGCGACGAGGTCCGCATTTGCCAGCGTGCCTTTGACTTTGAGGGCGCTGAGGACTTCTCGGAGTACGAGGAGCTCGAGGATGCTGGCGAGGACGTTGCCGTTGAGGCCATTGACGTGACCGATGCTGCGGATGAGGGCGTCGAGGTTGTCGATGCGGTGGATGCCGCGGACGATGCCGAGACCTCGGAGGGCGAGTAAGCCATGTCGCTGCGCGGTGGAATCGGTTTGCCCGAGCTTCCTCTAGAGGACGGGCAGGAGTTTAGGCTCGGCATTATGGGTGGCACCTTTGATCCCATCCATTACGGGCACCTGGTGACCGCCGAGCAGGCGCGCGAGTCTCTCGACTTGGATGCCGTGCTTTTTATGCCGGCGGGCTCTCCTGCCTTTAAGCTTGACAAGCCGGTGACGCCTGCCGAGGACCGTTATGCCATGACGGTCCTCGCCACCGCCGCGAACCCGGCCTTTTTGGCGAGCCGGTTCGAGATCGACCGTCCGGGCGTAACCTATACGGCCGATACGCTTCATGCCCTTCGCGACTTTTACCCGCCTCAGGTAAAGCTCTACTTTATTACGGGTGCCGATGCGATTATCGATATAGTGACCTGGCACAATGCTGATGAGATTGCCGAACTGGCAACCTTTATTGCTGCGACACGTCCCGGCTTTGATATCGATACGGCCCGGGCGCGAATCAAAGAGTCGGGCCTGCCGTTTGACGTACGGTATATCCAGATCCCGGCGCTGGCGATTAGCTCGACCAATATCCGCAAGCGGGTTGCCCGCGGCATGAGCGTGCGCTATCTTACGAGCGAGTCCGTGCTCGGCTATATCCGTAAACGCGGCCTGTATGCCGATCTTGGGCAAGACGATTTTGATTGATGGGGGAGAACGTTGTCGGTAGAAGACCAGTTTGAGGGCGACGAGCGCGCACTGTTGACGCGTATCCACGAGTTGCTCGATGTGCGCATGAAGGATAAACGTAAGCGCTACGTTCATTCGCTCGGGGTTGCCGAGACTGCGCTGCACCTAGCCGAGGTATACGGTGTCGACCGCTTTGATGCCGCTGCCGCTGGCCTGATCCATGACTGGGACAAAGTGCTCTCCGACGACGAGCTGGTCACGCGCGCCCTGCATTACGGCATTAAGATTGCCGGCTCTCCGTCTGCCGCGACGCCGCTTTTGCATGGCCCGGTTGCCGCCTATGAGCTTCCGCAGCTATTTCCCGAGCTATCGCCGGCCGTCTTTCAAGCTGTCGACCGTCACACCGTGGGCGCTTGCGACATGACGCCGCTCGATATGGTGGTCTTTGTGGCCGATGCCATCGAACCCAACCGCCACGGCGATTATACCCATGCGCTGCGCAAGATGGTGGGGAAGTCCTCGCTCGACGAGTTGTTCTTCTCCTGTTTTGCACAGGGTCTGGTCTATGTGATTCAGTCCGGGCGTTATCTTTATCCCACGGCTCTTACGATTTACAACCATTACGCCCAGCTGCGCTAGCTCGGGTGCGTCTAGAAAGAGGTATTCCATGGCCGACGAGACCATGACCGACGAGCAGATTCTTGAAGGTGTGGAGCACAAGAGCTTCGCCGCCACGTCCGACCGTACCGCCGCCTCGCTGTCCGCGAGCGGTGTCGCCGCCGAGGATGTCGCCCGCGCTGCCGCGCAGGCCGCCTACGACAAGAAAGGCGAGGACGTTCAGGTGCTCGACCTGACTGAGCTTTCCGATGTGTGCGACTACTTTGTGCTTGCCACCGGTGCCAACAACCGCCAGGTCGATTCAATTGTCGACGAGATCGAGGAGAAGGTCGCCGAGGCTTGCGGCGAGCATCCGTTTTCCATCGAGGGCCGCGAGCAGAAGACCTGGATGCTCATGGACTACGGTTCGGTTGTCGTCCATGTCTTCACTCCCGAAGCCCGCGACTTTTACCGCCTAGAAAAGCTCTGGGGTGACGCCCCCCAGCTCCCCCTCGACCTCCTCTAGTGGCTCATTTGATATGGGGCTTTTAGCTAGCCTCGCGCATTTCGCCGGGCAGTTGCGGTTTTCCGCACCTGCCCGGCTTTCTATTTTTACAAAGGCGGTTAATCATTGAAGCGGGATTGGCGGCCGAAAGATAGGGCGGTGTCGCCGAACTTGTCTCGGACGGCATCGATCGCGACTGAGAGGTCGCGACGGTCGCTTGATTGGGCTCCGCGGTCGTCGACTTCGCAGAACAGGTCGGTCTGGATGCCGCCCTGATGGTCAAAGTCGCTCATCCCGATACCCGCCAGACGCACATGCATGCCTTCCTGCCAGATGTTGTCGAGCAGTTCGAGCGCAACCGCCACAAAGATGTTCTCATCGTCGGTGGGGTGGGGAAGCCGCCGCTGCGCCGTGCGTCCGCTGCCATACGAATACTTAAGCTTGAGCGTTACCGTGCCGCCCGTCAGTCCCTGACGGCGCAGGCGGCGTCCAACCGACTCTCCCAACAGCGCAATCGCCGCTTCGATGTCCCCACGCTCAGTCAAATCTTTCGCAAAGGTGCGCTCATTGCTCACGGATTTAACCTCGCGTTCCTCATCGAGGCTTGTTACTTCGGATATTTCGAGTCCCAGCGCACGCTGGCGCATGCGTTCGCCGTTGACGCCAAAAATAGAGGCCAAGGTTGATTCCGGTGAACGTGACAGCTCGCCGAGCGTGTAGATGCGCATGCGGCGCAGTCGCTCCTCGGCCGAGCGCCCGATGCCGCTCATGGCAGATACCGGCAGCGCGGCCAAAAAGCGCTGCTCGGTTCCGGGGCGCACGATGGTCAGCCCAAACGGCTTATCCCGCTCGCTTGCGATCTTTGCGACCGTCTTGTTGCAGCCCACGCCAATGGAGCAGGTCACTCCCAGCGCTGCCACGCGGTCGCTTATACGCCGCGCAACCAGTAGCGGGTCTTCGGGCGCAAAGCGACCCGGTGTGATATCGATAAAGGCTTCGTCGATGGATACGCGCTCAACGCGCGGCGTCTCCTCGGCAAGAATCGCCATGACCTGCGCGCTCACCTCGCGGTAGCGATCAAAGTGCCCGTGCGTCCAAATGGCTTGCGGGCACAAGCGCCGCGCCTCGGCCGAGGCCATGGCAGAGTGCACGCCAAAGCGACGTGCCTCATACGAACACGTGGACACGACGCCACGCGAATCGGCGTCTCCGCCCACGATGAGCGGCTTTCCGCGCCATTCGGGATGATCGAGCATCTCCACGCTCGC